>JAYWGL010000032.1:0-2775 GCA_043778275.1 Minisyncoccota bacterium | reverse complement strand
AATCACCACGAAGATTAGAGCAACCCCAAAGGCAAATTTTTCTGTCTTGATATACTCCCAGGCAAAGGCAAGATTGGATACTGGTTTTGGTGAGTTTTGCGTTTTCATAAGGACTGAGAGGGTTAAACCGTTTGTTGACTTTGGTATATATGCTTGTATTCTGGAGAAGTATCTAATAACTCTTTATGTGTCCCCACGGCTAATTGCTCACCTTCCATAATCAGAATTATCCGATCATAATCTTGAATACTAGCAATATTTTGAGTGACATTAATAATGGTCGTCTGCGGGTAATTAGTCGTAAGTCTTTGGTAGATAAGATTTTCAGTAGCATTATCTACCCTAGCCGTAAAATCATCCAAAAAAAGAATCTGAGGATTATTGTAGAGAGCTCTTGCCAAAGTTAGTCTCTGTTTTTGCCCACCGCTAAGATTAGCTCCAAGTTCGGCGATATCAGACTTAGTAAGTGCCAAAGTGTCTAGCGTAGAAGTCACTAACGCCAGATCATATTTAACTTGATCGAAGGGTTTATTAAGAATGATATTCTGGCGGATACTACTACCAAAGATTAAGGATTCTTGGAATACAGTCGCCACGAATTGCTTAATATGAGTTTGATCCCAATTGCTTATCGGCTGATTATCCAGTATAACTTGACCACTTGTTGGTTCAATCATCCCAGTAAGGATATTAATTAGAAGAGATTTACCAGCCCCAGTTGGACCTAGGATTGCAGTTTTTTGTCCCAGTTTTATCTCGATATTGATATTGTCTAGGAGCTTCTTGCCGCCAATCTCTAGATTCACATTTATGAGCTTATAACCTTGGGTGATTGGAGCTTGATAACTACCCGTTGGAGGTTCTTCAGGTGCTTCTAATAGCTTGTTAATACGTTTTATCGAGACACCGAGACGGGCAATACCTTGGGAATTAAATCCAATAATGAAGACGGGAGCAATGAGAATACCGTAATAACTTATATAAGCACTTATATCCCCAATCTTAATCTGCCCCGCCAAAAAAAGCACAGCCCCGAAGTACAATATCCCAAAAGTAGTCCAATTGGCAATTACATTAATAATCGGGATAAGGATCGAGAAGGCATCAATAATCTTAAAACTGATTTCTTGTCCGTACTTTATATAGTGAGAGAATTTGGCTATTTCCCAGCTTTGGGCGTTTTGCACTCGGATGAGATTTGCCCCGTAGATATTTTGGCTTATTGTACTGTTAAGACTAGTCTGATTCTCTTGAGAAAGCTTAAAATACTTCATTACACTTTTGAATACCCAACCAAAAGATAAAATAATCACCGGCATCGAGACAAAGGCAATTAAACCAAGTTCCCACTTGCTAACCAGCAGAATAATCAAAGCACCAACAAATAACAAGATGGCCTTAATAGAGTTAACTAATTCCCCAGCCATTATATCCTTAACCCCATTAACATCACTGCCAAACAGGGTTAAAGACTCTCCAACTCCAAGCTTATTAAGCTGGGTATAATTCTGAGTGACTAACTTTTTCATAAGAATTTGACGCAGATCGAAGCCAACCCTTTCTCGAAAACCTGCCCCATAGACAATCTGAATCATCTCAACTATAAATAGCAGCCCAATTACAGCCCCCATTTCCCAGATTAACGACCAATTTGGTTGACCAATTTCGACAGATTTTATAATTCCGCCAGACAGGTATGGCACTGCCAAGGATAGTCCACTAACTAAGACTACCAAGATTAAAAGTATGATAAGTTGTTTTTTATAAGCAGAGACTAGACTCTTAAAACTAATTAAATTAATAGGGATTTTGGGATTGGGCATTCTAATTCTTAGTCTTCTAGCTCTTGAGCCAGATCATTGATGTCGTTTGCAAGGTCTGTATCTTTGTCGGTGATCGAGTTGCCTTGATCATGAGTAGTTAGAGAAACCACGACCCGCCCCCAAGTGAACATAATTTCAGGGTGGTGATTAACTTCTTCGGCAAGCATTGCGATCTGAACTGACCATTCTAAAGCTTCTTGAAAATTAGAAAACTTGAATTCACGAACAAGCTTATTATCAATAATATTCCAATTAAGTGGTGTTTGGGAGTTGGTCATAGTTTTTTTGATTTTAGTTGACACCTCCACTGACTACGAAGTCTTTGGTATCTAATTTTATTAATCGGACACCTTGGGTGCTTCGACCAAGTTGCGGGACATCTTGGGGGTTAAGTCGGATAGTTACACCATTTTTGGTTGTTACAACTAAGATTTCTTCTTCACCATATAGCATTTCTACAAGGACAGGTTTGCCAGTTTTGGTCGTGATATTGAGGTTCTTTACTCCTGAGGCAGCTCGGGCAGTCTTGCGGTAATTGGCAAGATAAGTTGATTTGCCATATCCATTAGCAGTAATTACAAGAAGGGCAGGAAATTGCTTATCACCACTAGCTGGAATAAGTGGTTGTGAGAGTTTGGCAGGGATATTTGTTGTCATAATAATTTACTCAGAATGCTAAAGCGTTATAAAAAACATAATCAGGTATAGTCTTTTTGTCAATGGAAGCTTTTTAAGGAAAATTTAGATCTTTGGTGGCAGCACTCTCTCCATAGCTCTCCAAATATGAATATAAGAAACCTCTAATGTATATATTGCATTTGCAAATGGCATACCAATTCTGTCAAGCCGTGAATCTTGAATTTAAACTCAAAGTGCAACACCTAGCTCTTCCCCATCTTCAAAGACTTCTGTAGGTGTCAGGTAACCCAACCTCTTTCTAGGTCTAGTATTT
>JAYWGL010000031.1:0-7678 GCA_043778275.1 Minisyncoccota bacterium | reverse complement strand
GATGAAAGACTGGTAGAGAGTTTAGAGGCTATGACCTTGCTTGCAGGAATAAAGTTACGGTTGTGATGTGGGGTAGGTGGATTAACTAGACAGGTTCAGAAACTTCTATTAAAAAATTAGTTACTTTATTAAAATTCTTGGTAATATTGTTAAATTTAGGATTATATTGACCTTGTATTCGTCTGATATTTTTACTTTCGTTCAAAACCTCTATGGATTTATTGAATTGAGAGTTGTCAGGAGTTTTAGTTTCTTGAAATTTATCCAAACTGGATAACACTTTATCAGTATGGTCTGATAAACTACTAACAGACTTGTTATAATCCTCGATAAATAATTCATCTTGATAAGCGTTATAAATAAATAAACCTCCTGATATTACAAGGGCGAATACGGTTAAGGTGATTACACCTATGATAATTTTTAGTTTCCTGGTCATACTGTGATTATAAGTTACTTGTTAATATTTAGCAAGTGTTCGAGCGGTTTTGGATTTGTAACAGAATACCTATGAATAGGTTCTAACATATTGAATAAAGCCTTAGCCACACCGTTTTTAAGATCCAATGGGTGGAGCTTTCCTGCCATATAGTCCCTATATAGATCTTCATAGCTTGCGTAATCTTGGTTACCACCGAATTTCTCGGGGCGGATTACTGCAATGGAGTGCCCTGCTGGGTAGAGCATATTGGAGCACCAATCAAGGATTGGATTCATTGCCTGGAGGGCTGCGCTCTCTTCTGGGCTTAGACTTGTATTTGGCATTGGGCAATAGGCTTTCTTGAGTTTGCGTTGGATTTCTTCTAGACTGTCGTGTACCCAGATAGCTGAGTCGGGTTTGGACTTGGACATCTTGGAAGATTCACGGTCGGTGAGATCTTTTTTCTCGATCCCCAGGAGTAGATTATGGTGGATGGCAATTGGTTTTACTAATTGATTGCCAATTTTTAGCCCGAAGTCTGTATCCAGCTTGGGAGCGGTTTCCCTCATTAGAACATGGCATTTGCGTTGATCTAGTCCGCTGTGAACTAGGTGAGCTTGTAAGAAAAAAGCATCTGCTACTTGCATTACAGGGTATCTCAGTGTCCCGAATTCGACTTCGTTACCTGCGGTCTTGCCCATAACTGAGATGGACTTGAGGACGCGACTTAGAGTAATTTCTTTACCAATCTTCATATCAAAAGTCCAAAAAGTCTGGTCATTACGCCTAGTTTCGTAGAGATCTTGGGCATACAGAATTTTTATATCTTCAACACGGCACCCGACAACCCGACAGCACTCCAACATCACAGGCCCGAAGTAATCCTTGGCAACTTGTCTAATCGTCTCAAGCTTACCGTCAAGTTTATTATTAAGATAAGTGTGGTAATCTGCTATCCAGATCATACATTCTACACCAGCGTCTTGGAGTTTTTTGATTTTTAGAGCTGAGGAAATTCCTGTGCCAATGTGAATCTGACCACTAACCTCAAAACCAATATAATGCCTAATTGTCTCGCCAGAAGAATTAGCTTGTTCAACAAGGGTTTTTAATTCCTCTTCTAATTGTTGATGATCTGTTGGCAAGACTTCGCAGGTATTAAATAAAACAGCTTGGAGAAGAGTTTGTAAGTCGTACTTATTTGACATAATTGGGGATTTAGTTATTCTTTATGTATTAAAATCTAATAAACAATTCTATATACAATATAGAATATATTAGGCTACTTTTTGATATTTTCGTCAAACCTCTTACTTAATTTCTCAAGACAATATGTCTAATACAGAAGCTAAAAATCCCCGTCCCAAGATCTCAAAGACTCTCACTAAAACGCTAGCTGCAAAAACTCCGCTCAAACTCCGCCTAAAATCCACCCCAAATCGAGAAGTTAGCAATCAATCAATACTAGTCCTCTCAAGTCGTTATATAAAAAAAGATACGTTACTTGAGTCTTTTGAGCAGAGCGATCAATCTCTTCACTCCCATCTAATTTTGCTACCAAGCATATCACACAAGCTGGATTATAATTTAACTGTAGCACCTTCGTTTGGTGATAATTTACCAGTATTTAACTATAATAATTCTGTAAGCCTAGAGACTAAGCTTGATAACAATTGGCAAAATCTGGTTCATTGGTTAGTTGCCCAAGCTCGTAGCGATGTTCAGTTTTTTAAGAAGCTTGGAAGCTTTTTGACTCGCAGCCGCTTAGGAATATTTCGTTCTTACCATATTAAAAGGGAGTTTAATCTAGGAGAGCAATTAAAAAATATCAACAATCTCTGGACTCTCTATAATCAATCGCGCCAAGGATCAGGTAACAGACTCGGACTAGCCCAAAAACTCCAAAAACTCTATAAAGATGGTTATCTTAGTACATTACAAAAGCTTTCTATCCTAAAGTTTTTTTCTGATTTTCGGGATGATATAGTTAAGCAGTACCAAAAAACTAACAAGCAAACTAATCCTAATCCTAACTCACAAGCTCCGCGAATTAGCCTTCGATCGAGATTAGGTTTTAAGCCAAAAATTAAACTCCGACCAAAGACCGAATTAAGCTCTACCCCTAAAGAAGATAACAAATATTTTGCAAAACATTTTGACAAACGATGGAATCGATTTATTGATGACTGGTTCAAGTACCCAATTAACACACATAATCAATTCGAGGCTTCGGCTAACTATTTTTTGGAACGGATTTATAAGCAGTTGATGGCGCAGAATCAGAGTATTGAGAGTAATATCCCAAGATTGAAAACTGTAGAAATTTGTCTAAGTTTCCTTAAGGCTAACAAAAACCTAATCAATAATAGTTTTGAGTTCCCAGCTCACTTGAATGACTTATATTATAATTTGCCTCATAATAATTATGTATTTAGACAAGAATTACTCAATCTTTGGCAGGCACTTTTTTTGGCTTACCAGGATAGTGTAGTTTTTGATAAGGTTGAGCCTGAGGTAGAAAGAGCAAGCATCCAAGTGTGGTAGCAAAGCTCCTCCAAATTGATTTAAACTAGTTTAATGTTGACTACTTTAAACATTGTTTTATTCTGGAATTGGGTAGTCTTGACGATGAATTGATATTCAGAGTTTTCTTGACAGACAAAGGGAATAGTCTTACTAAAGCTTTTTTTGGGCTCTAACTTGAATGTCTCAAACTCGACTAATTCTAATGCAGGTTTGCTATCAATAGACTTAACTAGAGGCGAAGTTAAGAGTATTCCGCCAGAAGGTGATCCATCAATTAACTCAAAGTCAAAGTCAGGCAAAACCTTTATCTCAGAATCAGATTGATTAATTATTTCTATTCCAACTGCACAATAAACTTCCTGGGCTTGATTAACGCTAGAAGTATAGAGAAATTTGTTAAAATCTAGAATTTTAATCTCGGTTCCATTAGCTTCAATTTTTTCACTTCGGGTATATTGATCTTTGATTGTTTGGATTTTTGCTCCTGTAGCTGCTATCTGTATAGTTTCAAGAGACTTTGCACTGATTTGATTATTGCTAAGATTATTCTGGGTGATGGCAGATTGATTAGAATTGTTGCTAAGTGATAAATCTAACCCAAATTGACCTAGGACAGTTATTCCGAGCCCTGTGATTACAATCATACTTAGACTTATAGAAATCCAGTTACTACTAACTGTTTTAGCTACTTTGTTTGTTAGTGACATTTTGTTTTCTTTTTTCTTTTTTGTTTGTGTATTTTTTATACATTCAGGGTAATATAACTTTTGATTTTTATCAATATAAGAGGAGCTACCTTCTCTTGACAAAAAGATTAAAATTCAATTATTAATGATAATAATATGGCTATTACAAAGATTAATCGAAACAGTTTTGGAACTAAGCTAAGCGAGTTCGCAATTCCTGATACTAACAAGACTCAATTAGAATCCTACAAAAAATTTTGGTTAACAGAATTACCTCAAATATTAACTGAATTTAGTACCATTGAAGACCCTAGTGATCGATTCAGAGTAAACCTTGGCCCTAATTATTACTTAGAACCAAATCCAGAACTAACAGAGCAGCAAGCCCTGCTCAGAGGTGTAACATTCAGCGCCCCCCTTTACATAGATGTGCAAGTTGAAAATACCCAAACCAAAGAAAAGAAAAAACAAAAAGTCTTCGCTGGAAATGTACCTTTGATGACTAAGAAAGGTAACTTTATCATCAATGGAGTTCAAAAAATTGTAGTAAGTCAGTTAGTTAAAGCCCCAGGACTAATTTACACCCGTGATATCGATAAGGGTGCTTTCGAATACACAGCTAAAGTTATTCCAGCCCGCGGCATCTGGACTGATTTCGTCGTCGGAGCTGATAAGGTGATCTATTGTAGAATTGACCGAAAAAAGAAATTTCCATTCACTCAACTTCTAAAAATCTTTGATATGAAGGATGCTGATATTATCGCTGCTTTTGCTGATGTGGATAATCATCCTAACTTTAGTTATATTCAATCTACCTTGGACAAAGATACAGCCTACGGTATCTCCGAAGCAGTTAACAGCATCTACAAGCGTATCCGACCAGGTGATATTATCTCAATTGACAAAGGGCTAAAGCACATCAAAGGTCTCTTTGGCGATGCTGCTAAATACGATTTTGGTAAAGTGGGTCGATACAAGTTTAACAATCGACTTAATTATGAATCTCCAGTTGGAAGTGAGGGTGAGCACAAAAAAACTTTTGATTTAGAAGAGATTATTTTAGTAATAAAAGAACTAATCAACCTTTCACTCAACCAAGGAGAGCCTGATGGTTTGGACTCACTTTCTAATCGCCGCGTTAGAAGCGTAGGAGAATGGGTTGCTATCACATTCCGCGCTGGTCTTAGCCGTGTCGTTAAGAATACTAAGGACAAGATGACAATTAGCGAAAACACTGCCTTTACCCCAGCTCAATTGATTAATATGAGACCTTTATCTACCATGGTTGAAGACTTTTTCAATGTTTCACAATTATCTCGTTTTATGGATCAGACCAATGTGTCGGCTGAGATGGATCAACGTCAATTTATGACAGTAGCAGGACCAGGAGGACTTGCTAAGGACAGAGCTGGATTCGATATTCGCGACGTTCAACCGTCTTATTACGGTCGTATTTGTCCTGTTAACACTCCTGAAGGTCCAGCCTTCGGTCTTAACTTGCATATGACAGTTTATTCCCGAGTTAATCATCTGGGATTCTTAGAAACTTGTTATTCAAAAGTTAAAAAAGCCTTACCAGTAACCGACGAAGAATTAATCGGTCGCACAGTTTTCAAAGATGTAATCTACAAAGATAAAAAAGTCTTGAAAGAAGGTCAGCTAATCACAAAAGATATATTAGAGAGTCTACAAGAAACCTCCAAAGAAATTATAGTTAATGTAAAAGTCTTCGTCTCAAAAGAGATTATTTGGCTAGGTTCTGATGTGGAAACTCGTTACACAATTGCCGAATTTACATCTAGACTCAATGACAAAGGCGAGTTCTTAGATAAAGCAATTGGAGCTCGGGTTGAAAATAACCCAGTACAAGTATCGATAGAAGAAGTTGATTTTATCGACGTAGCCTCAACTCAGATTCTGTCCTTATCTACTTGTTTAATACCTTTTGTAGCCCAAACTGACGGACTGCGTGTAGCTATTGGTACTAATCAGCAAGGACAAGCCCTTCCACTAGTTAAGCCAGAAAATCCATATGTAGCCACTGGATTCGAAGGGATTATAGCTCGTGATAGCGGTTATATGGAAGTCGCAGATTGCGACGGTGTAATTACCAAATCTTCTGATAGAACTGTAGTTCTTCAAGGAACTGACGGTAAGACTTACACATATTCAGGTCTAAAATTCGTTATTAGTAATGATCATTCAACTATTAACCAAAAACTAAAAGTTCACGTAGGCGAAAAGGTGAAAAAAAGTGATGTCTTAATTGAAGGGTTCGGTATCCATAATAGTGAGTTTGCTATCGGTCAAAATGCATTAGTGGCCTTTGTACCTTTTAAGGGATATAACTATGAAGATGCTATTGTCTTATCCGAAAGACTAGTTCAACGCGATAAATTCACCTCAACTCATATCTATGAACTTGTCTGTGATGTTCACGAAACCCGCCTTGGTATAGAAGAGATAACTCGAGATATATCCAATGTATCCCAAGAAAAGCTAAAGAAACTTGATGAAGGTGGTGTGATTCACATCGGAGCATACGTGGAATCAGGAGATATCTTAGTTGGTAAAATTACCCCTAAGGGTGAAGTCGAGTTAACTCCAGAAGACAAATTAATCAGAGTACTTTTCGGGGAATATTCACGAGATGTTAAAGATTCTTCTCTCTACTTAGAGCGAGGCTTGAACGGAAAAGTTATTTCTGTTAGAACATTAAGTCGAGAAAAAGGTAATCAACTCCCAACAGATGTAGTCAAAAGAGTAATTATCTGGCTAGCTACCACTCGAAAGATCAAAGCGGGAGACAAAATGTCAGGTCGCCACGGTAATAAGGGTGTAGTTTCAGTAATCTTACCAATTGAAGATATGCCATATCTACCAGATGGTCGTCCTGTTGATATGATACTCAACCCGCTATCTGTTGTATCTCGTATGAATATGGGGCAGATCCTAGAGACTCATCTTGGTCTGGTCTGTAACAAGAATGATAATTACGCTATCACCCAACCTCTTAATGAGATTAGTATCGAGACAATTCAAGAGGAGTTGGTTAATGCTGGCTTCGACAGGAGTGGAAAAATTGATCTCTTCGATGGGCAGTCAGGTCAGAAGTTCGACAGACCTGTGACAGTTGGTTATATTTACTTTAATAAGCTTTACCATTTGGTTGATGACAAGATGCACGCTCGAAGTACAGGTCCATACAGTCTGGTAACTCAGCAACCACTTGGAGGTCGAGCTATGGCAGGAGGTCAGAGGTTTGGAGAGATGGAAGTTTGGGCGTTAGAAGCCTATGGTGCAGCTCACGCTCTCCAAGAAATGCTTACAGTGAAGTCAGATGATGTCCGAGGTCGAGACACCGCCTTCCAAGCTATCGTCAAAGAAAAGCCAATGGTGCAACCAAATCTACCAAACTCATTTATCGTACTTGCCAACGAACTTACAGCCCTTGGTATTAAGGTTAATGCCGATGTTATAGAGTCAGCCGAAGATTATTCCAAAGTAGATAAAAAGCTAGCCCTAAGTATAGACACAGGTAAACTATAAAAACTATAATTGTAATTCCACAGCTAAAAATAAGACCCCTGATTAATTTCAAGGGCTATTTTTTTATTAGATGAATTAGCTCGCTAAGTTTGGTATGGATTTTGCTAGTTCGAAGTTGATTTAGTCGGGAGCTTAATCCCCAGCTAAGTTTTATCTCTTCTAGATTCCTCATAATGCTGTTAAAATATCGATACTTGGGTAGTTCAGATTTAACTTCTAACGCTGGGGTTTTTTTTAGGGTTGATATTGATGGAGGGTGCGAAATTTTTGGTTTTGATTTTTTTTTGTGAGCTGGCATATTACAGATTAAATCAGGATAGAATCAGTGTAATCTGAGTTTTAGTTATTGTCTAACTAGGTTTGAAACTTCGTTAATCCATCTCTTCAAGTTTTGTAGTTAGCCCCAATTACGAAATTAAATCATAGTTACCAATATTCCTAAAACAGTACCTAAAGATAGCTCTAAAGTAGTTGGATAAATAACCATTAATAGATC
>JAYWGL010000030.1:0-8114 GCA_043778275.1 Minisyncoccota bacterium | reverse complement strand
TAATCTAGCAAAGTACTATAATGATAAAATTGACTTTACAGATAACTTGATTAGAGAAGTATTAAGATTGACTAAGTGGGAGGTTGGTTAGCTATAATAGTATCTATAGTTGTTAAGCAATGCCCTCCGTAATATAGAACAGGATATCAAAATTGAGTTCGAGCAAAACTTAAAAAACTAAAAAATCACGGAACTTGCTTAATAAGCGTAGACCAAAAATCGCTCCTTTTCATTACCTAGGCTGTTGAAGGGCCAACAAGTCATTAAGACTAACTCATCCTTTTCAAGGTTCTCACTTTTGACGACTCCCCCGTCATTTTCGTTGACGATTTTGGTTCGATCAACATAATAGTCTTTTTGACCGAGGCTGGATTTGAATGTGATTTTGTCACCTTTTTTTATGTCTTTAAGGACGCGCATTTCGCGATTATTATGCCCTGCCAAGAAGATTTGCTTATTGGATCCTGGCCACCCGCCTTGCGGATAATGCCCCATTCCGTATTTCAGGACGCTAAGATCCATCGTTTCATAGACAGCTACCCGAGTGTTAAACCTCTCAATAATAATCAAACCTCGTAGAAGAGAATCGGTCGTTGGGACTTGATTGGATTGACCACCTTGAGAACTAGGATTAGATTCTGAAGTAACAGCGATAGCTCCATCGCTAGTCACGGTTGGCAAGGTTAGATCAGTTGGAACCAGGCTACCCGTATTTTCACCAGGTTTTGGTGCAGGTAATTTTGATAATTGTTCATTAATCTTACTCTCAGCTACCTGGGCTTGGCGAATGGTTTCTTGGTTTTCACTATGTTCAGAGTAAAAATACCAACCAATCAACCCGAACCCTGCCAAAAAAGAGATAATTGATAAAACAGCCAAAGATCTCGATAGAATCTGTCGTACTTTTGATTTTGAAGTTGGAAGTGGGATAATATTTGGCTCGGGAGTCATAGATAGTCAATATAGTAGTTATTTATCTTAATGCTGTCAACTGTTTTTCTCGCAGGTACATAAACATCGGAATAGCTACCCCAACCCCAGCCAAAAATATCATCGTAACAGATAGATACCAGTTCTTAATCTTAAGGCGACGAGTTTCAAGAACCGCAAAAGGCAAAAACCCAAGGGCTGCACTAAGCACATCCACCGAGAGCAAGCCGTGCAGATTATCATAACGATTATATTGCAAGAGCTTAAGCATATCCAGCCCATTATTAGTAAAGATATCGCGCATTATAAACCAGTTACAGAAGAGGAAGCCCGTGATAGTGATTAAGAGATAGAGATTTTGGAGAGTGATTTTGGACATAGGATTGTAGTCATCTATTAATCTATCCAAAAATAATTTTTGACAAGTATTTAACCGTGTCCAGGCATGAAAAAGCGTCCAGAGTAATTCCTAGACGCTTTTTATATCATTTTTTGTCACTGAGGGGAGGTTGGTTAACTTTGTTTAGATTTTTTGTATTGGTTTTTGTCAAAACAGTAAAAAAGGGTTTTTAGGACAAGGTTTGACACCTTCTAAGACTTAAGCTAAAATTAAGATATCTAAGATGTTATAGCAATAAGGAGCTATCGACATACAAGCTACTTCTATGAATTTTAATTTTAATATCTCGCCTTTTAATAGCTTTGTAAAAGACATTGAGCTGTGGTTACCTAGATTTTTGACCTTGACTTTTCTTCTCGGTCTTATAGCCTTTTATTGGATTATTCGCAATATCCTTAATAACTACCTGCGTAAAAAAACCAAAGGTGTAAAAGTTTATGCAACCCAAAGATTCTTACTGACTATCGGGACAATTTTTTTGACTTTGTTTAGCATTGTTGTGGCTTTTATTGATAATTTGCCTGTGTTTTTTGGGTCGATTTCGGTATTGTCAGCGGCTCTTGTTTTTGCCCTGCAAGACTTTGTGAGTTGTCTATTTGCTTGGTTATATATTGAGTTAAGCAATCAATACGAGGTGGGGGAGACTATAATTATTGCCTCAGACAATCGCCAAATCTACGGTGTAGTTAATGAAATTGGTTTATTCCGTACTAAAATTCAGGAGCGACTTGGCGGAATATCTCTCGATTACGAGATGCCCACAGGTAAGGTTCTGACTTACCCTAATAACTTTATTTTTAAGCACTCGCTTACCAATGTAACTAAGAATCATCTTCTGATATCTCATCGCTTCACCGTAGTTATCACCTTAGAAACCGACTACAAAAAAGCAAACCGCGTCTTAGAAAAAGCTGTCCATAAGACTTTTGAGCAGTTAGTTAAACGCTCCGATCGCTACTTCGATGATAATGTAACAGATCTTACTAGCTACATACCTCAGGTCTATCACAGTATTGAGAGTTCGGGGATTAGTTTTACGGTATGGTTCGGGTGTCGTGCAGGTAGATTTCGCCAAGTCTTAGAGATATACACTAGCAATATATTAGACGCTTTTATCGCTGAGAATATTCAACTAGCTTACAACACAATGAGAATTACTAAGTAAGGTTATACCCCACTGCTTTGCAGAGCCCCTTGAAAGGAGCCGTTTTTGATTTTCTTAGACTAGAGTATCTTTACCGAAGTATTTAATTAAGACTTCAGGGACTTTGACACTACCGTCCGCCTGTTGGAATTGCTCCATAATTGCAAAGAGGGTTCGGTTTACCATTCCAGTACAATTAAGTGAGTGAGCAAGGACTATTTCACCGTTGTCTTCGCACTTAATATTTAGAGTGCGGGTCTGGTAATCAGTACAATTGGAGGCGGAACAAAGTTCACGAAAAGCATCTTGGGCAGGGAACCAGGCTTCGATGTCGATTTGGCGGTGATTCTTGAGTGCTACATCACCGCTAGATACTTCGAGATCGTGATAATGAAGTCCGAGTAGATTAACGGTTTCGTAAAAAACCTGTATCATCTCATCAAAGACTTGAGTGCTAATACTAGGCTTACATAAGAACACTGTTTCAATCTTTTCGAATTGGTTAACTCGCATCCCGCCTTTGGTGTCTTTGCCGTAGCTCCCAGCTTCTTTGCGAAAGCATCTTGTGTAGGCTGTTAGCTTAATAGGATCTACCATCTGGACTGTCTGATTAGAGTGATAGTACATAAGGGCTGCTTCACTTGTCCCTGATAAATAGAAGTCTTTTTGCCCAGCTTCTACCTTGTAACAATCTTCCTGCCCATCAGGGAAAAATCCAGTCCCAAGCATCACATCCTCCGTCACAAAAATTGGTGGAATAATGTAATTAAATCCCTTGGCAATCAGTCTATCCATAGTCCAATCGAAGAGGGCTTTTTGGAGCTTGGCGACCTCACCCTTGATATAGAATCCTCGAAAGCCGGCCGCTTCCACACCTTTCACACTGTCATAATCCCGCTTGAATACTGGTAAGTCATAGTAATTCAAGGGCTGGAAATCAAACTCTGGTTTAGTACCATATTTGGCAATTTCTACATTACCTTCGTCATTTTTGGCTACTGGAATACCTTCCCAAGTAAGATTGGGAATTTTAGAAAGTAGAGTATTTTGTTTAACATTTAATTCTTTGGTTGTAACTTCTAGGGTCTGGATTTGGTCGCTGATTAACTTCATCTCACTAATTTTATCAAGTTTTTCTTGACCCTGTAGTGTGATGACAACTTGGTTGAATTGATTCTTTTTTTGGCGTAAAAGTTCAAGTTGATTCTGGGCTGGTTTGTATTGATTATAGATCTCAATAAGGCTATCGACCGAGCTAACATCTTTGAATCGCTTAGTTAATTCGTTTCGATAAATATCGGGGTTGGTTATAAGGTGAGATAGGGAGATCATAAGAAATTATTTTTTCTATTTTGGTTATTTTTTTAGAGGTAGCAGGAGTGTGATTGAAGTACCTAATACTAGGGCTATTAGAGTTGGGATAATCAAATTGACCTGCGAGGCTTTCATTTCGTTAATACTGCTGACAATGTTATTGTTAGTTACGACTTGGTACTGGCTGGTTCGCTCACCGTTCCATTCGGGGATAAGTTTGTTATTAAGCACCTCCTTAGAAGTATCTACGAACCTTTGGGCGTCTATTTGGCTATTAGTTGTCATTGAGATATTCGCGAAGCCTAATCCAGTAGGTATTACATCATATATTGGTTTTTTTTCGTTGTTCTTGGTTAGTGGAATCTTAAGGTTTTTGGCAAAGATATCTTGGATATTTAGCGAGCTTAAGCGATTCTGTAGATATTGAGTGAAGCCATTTAGAAGAAGAGTATATTCTTTGTCCTTTAGGCTATCTGTTGGGATAGGGCTTGATTTTGGACTGAAGCCGATTGAGACGGAAGCTACAAACTCACTCTTTTGACTAAGGTTAAAGCTATAACCGATTGCAATTAATAGGCAAATAATTATCACAAAAAAGTATTTACGGAATTTCGTTAAGATGGTATTTTGATTCATATATGATCTATGTTTTATTCTAAAATAGAAATCGAATGCTGGCATTCTGTCAACTTTACCCTTTGACCACTAATGCAATTATCCCACCGATTATAAGGGCGGCAATCAAACTACCAATAACTAAACTCCAATTAAGATTAAAGAGACTCCAATTAGATTGAGTTTGGTTTTTATCAAGTTTTTGTGCTGGGTCAACATTGAGACTTGGTTTGTAGATTATATCGAGATTAGCAGCTACATCTGGGATAAGCTTCGTGAAGTCCTTATTGACTAATTGAACTTTGACCTGTTTCTTAGTACTGATTTTGTCGGCGTATTCTAATTCGTTAAGAGTAAATTCTTTTTTGTTCCAGATGGTTTTTATAGGAGTATCATCAATAAAGATTTGTAAGTAACCCTTTTTATCCTCGTTATTACCTGTGCTTAGCTGACTCAGTATCTCAAAGTTTTTAATATCAATAATGAATTTACGCTCTCCATCAATAGTTAGATCTAATCTATCAGACTTTGGTTCGCCAAAGCTAATCTCAGGTAGTCCAAGATCCTTGAGTGAATTGCTGTAATTAGTTATCATCTGTTTGGATAGTTGACTCTCGAGGTTGCTGCCATCAGTCTTAGCTAAAACAAAAATTATTTTACTAGTCTTACTATCAGGAATATTAATCTCAGGGTCAAAATCCTTGGAGCTAAATTCTACAATATGCTTATTAGCCTCAAGTTCGGTACTTTTTTTGATGATGGCGATTGGTTTTGTGTTAATATCGTTAACAAAGACCTTGAGAATACCCCGATCTGGAGAGCCAGAGACTCCATTAGTTAATCCAAAATTACCAAGCTCTAGTCGGAATTTGCGATCGAATTGACTCATTAACAGACTATTTTCAGCTGGTTCCAGCAGATTCAGAGTTGCCTTTGGGGCTGCGGTTTCATAATTGAAGGTTAGACTTGCCTTGGATTGCGACTTATTAGGATCGTTAGAGCTGTCAACAAAGACTAGGATTATTTTATTTTTACCAGATTTGAGCTTCGGGGCAAGAGATTTGATTGAGATGGGGCTTGTACCAGTTTCTAGAATTGCCGATTCGGGATTTTCATCCTCAAGATAGACTTTCATCCAGCCGCCGCCAGCTTGGGGGTAACTTTTATAAGATAAGTCAATTGCTACTGTATCCCAGCCGTATCGGATTTGATCATTATCAGTGAGATTGGTACTAATACCAAAATTAGAACCACTTATCTGGTTGGTAGCTACTTTGTTACCATTTTGCACAACAAAGGGTATATAAAAATTATATTTATTAGGTAAATTAGTAAGCCCTTGTGCTAGGGTTATGGGGCTGACCAATCCTACTGCTAGAGTTATCAATAGGAAGAGCTTAGTTAGAAGTTGGGATTTTAGTTTTTTTGACATATGGAATTAGATATGCAGTACCATGCCAAAGAAAGTAAGTCTAGTCAAGTTGATTTTTCTCTTGAACTAAATCGATAATTAGATTAGACTATGTGCAAACAATTATATATGCCCCAAACCAAAACCTTCGAAAATCAAAATCAAATCCCCGCAAGTAACCCAGTCAACAGCCCTACCAAAAATCTCCGTCTCTGGAATGGTGTAATGGCAGGATTACATCTGGCTCAAGCAATAGCTATGCTTAGTCTCTCCAACGGCTTCTCACAGAAGTTATTCTGGAATTTACCTAGTCCGATATTCACAGGGGAAGGTAATAAGAGACCAGAATCTATACCCCTGGCAATCCAAGACTGGATTAGCGTTGACCTGGGTAAGACGGTAGCTTTTTTCTTATTCTTATCGGCTCTTGCTCACTTCATTACTATTTTACCAAAGGTATATCCTTGGTATCTAAGTAAGCTTGAGTCTAAGATGAATCTCATTCGTTGGTATGAATATGCTATTTCTAGCTCGGTAATGATTTTAATAATCGCTCTCCTATGCGGAATACGGGATGCTGGGATTCTAATTCCAATCCTTGCAATTAACGCTTGTATGAATCTCTTTGGAGCAAGTATGGAAATGCACAATAGCGATCTGCGTAAATACGGTAAAGATCAAAGCGTCTCCCAAACCATCAAAGAAAATGGGCTAATAGTCGAAATCAAGAATTTTGAACGAAATAGTTATAAGCCTAATTGGTTACACTTTATTTATGGGTGCTTTGCTGGGGCGATCCCTTGGATTATTATGGGAGTATATTTTTATGTTGCCTTTGATCGACTGGGAAGCTTGGAAGAATTACCTCAAAGATTTAAAGATGTTCTGAATACAGTTCGCCTCGTCTTCCCAACTCTCTTCATCTTCTTCAACTGTTTTGCCCTTAATATGTACCTACAATACAAGCAAGTTGGTAAATGGAAAGATTATTTATTTGGTGAAAAAGTCTATATTCTCTTGTCCTTGGTCGCCAAATCTGTTTTAGCTTGGTTTATTTTTGGCGGGACCCTTAGGTAGTAATTTGGTTTTATTTGATAAAAATGATTTTATTGATTACAACTTAGATATTAAGTATGCAAGAAAACTTTGAACAGCCTAAAAATATGCAAAACCCCCTTGAGAATTTTGAAAGTAGAAATAGAACTTTGCGTAATCTTTTACTCACCACTTTGGGCGGCTTAATCTTAGCTGGAGGGGTCAATTCAGAATTAGTAATGGCGAATCAACTACCAGAGATTCCCCAAATTCAAAATCTGGAACAGACACTACCTGGCTTTCAAGATCCTGGGATGTCACTAGAAACAAGACAACAATCAGATAAATACGCAGAAGATGCCGCTAGGCGTGCAACAGCAGAAAATGGTCAAAAAGCCCAACAGATAACACAAGATAGAGTCGAAGCCAAGCTTTTACAAGATAGAATTCAAGGACTGGAACAAAAACTAAACCCTGAGCAAAACCCTGTTGGTCAATTCACAGATCAAGTTAATAGTTTTTTAAAATCTGAAATTGAAGGAAATAAAGTAGCCGATACCCCAGAAAGTAAGATTCGCATTGAAGGGTTAAAAATTTTACAAGCTTTGGGAGAGGTCTTGACCGAGCGTCAAAAAAAGGCCGGTCAAACTTCCGTAGAAGTTCGAGGTCAACAGCGTCGCATTGGTGAAGAGATCGATACTCATTTAGAGATTGATAATGCAAAAAATCAAGAACAAAAAAGAATTGAAAGATTGATTCCTATAATCCACAAAGCGTTGATAGATTTTATGAACTCGAATCCACTCAACAAAGAGCTACTTCTAAATCAATTAAAAACCGCAGTTGTAGAATCGGGAGCTTGACAACTAATCGCCTTAGAACCCTAATAATAGCTATTATGAATCCAGTTCAAAATCCAGCTGAAACAACCCAAAAACACAAAGATCCCCTTCACGGGATTACTTTGCAGATGATACTTGAGCACCTCTATAATCAATACGGTTGGGAAACTCTCAGTACAATGATTGAGATAAATTGCTTTAAGACTAATCCAAGTATTAAGTCCAGCTTGAGCTTTTTACGCAAGACACCTTGGGCAAGGACTAAGGTTGAGAGTCTTTATCTCTGGTCGCTGCGTGAAATTAAGCGAAATGAGAGCTTTAAGGTTATATAGCTAACCAACCTCCCACTTAGTCAATCTTAATACTTCTCTAATCAAGTTATCTGTAAAGTCAATTTTATCATTATAGTACTTTGCTAGATTA
>JAYWGL010000029.1:0-8275 GCA_043778275.1 Minisyncoccota bacterium | reverse complement strand
ACAATAGAAAACTCTAATGTAGGAACAGGGAGTTGTACTAATAGCAATACTGTTGTACAAGGATCTACTATTAACTGTAATTTCCCATTAACAGGATCTACTAACGGAGTCTACACTATCCCAGCAGCTGGATTACTTGGTGGAGTATTAAAAGTAAATGGTGTAATCACCAATGAAAGTAATTACTTCGGCCCATCTAGTGCTTGTACTATTGCTGGAGCAGTCCTTACCTGTACTAACATCCCAGTTGGCGTAGATGCTACCCCTGGAAATCATGAAGTAGTAATTCTAGAACCTAATGTAAGTTGGTATAGGAATAAAGGAAGTGTTAATGTGACAGCACGACCAGTCGCAGTTACTGGCACTGAAATCTCAAGTATCAACACAGGCAACGGTAGCTGTAACCCAACGGAGATTAGAACTGGCGATTTAACTTCTTGTAGTTACTCACTCACAGGTAGTTCAATCAACGAATACAAACTTCCTTCAACCCCAATCACAGCAAAAATTAGTACAGTCTCAACTAATTCAGCTCCGTGTCAAATCTTTAATAATGGTACTATTAACGCATCTCTAATATGTGCTAATGTTCCTAGTCTTGGTGGAACAATCGGCGATCAAAGTGCCAAATTAGATCTGATGGGCGAAACTAACACTGCTCCAATTAAATTACTAGCCGCAAATACTGGAACTGTAATTTCTCAAAGTAATACAGGAGCAGGAAAATGCACACCTGGGACAATCACTGTCGGTAATCTAACATTATGTGATTTCGCATTAAAAGGAGCTATGGATAATACCTATCTTCTACCTCTATCAGGAATCAAAGCTAAAATTAGTACAGCCAGTAGCTCAAGTAATCCTTGTCAGGTATCTAATAACGGAACTCTGCAAGCAAGTATAACTTGTACCCAAGTCCCAACATCTGGAGCTATTCCAGGTAATCAAACTGCCAAATTAGACCTAGCTGACGAAACCGACACAAACCCTGTTACTCTTATTGCTTCAGTAACCACCCTCGGAACTAATCCACAAGGTCAGTTAGAAGGTAAAGTCGGATCACCTGTAACTGGATTTATTTCTACTACTTCTAGCACATACTCAGGTCCAGCTACTTACAACAACGGCGCAAACTGTGTCATTCCTGGAGTTATCAGCTTAGGTATCTTCACCCCCGTTCAAGGAACCCTAGTTCCTATGACATGTCCAACAGGCACACTATCAAATGGAGTATTGAAAGCAACAGGGAATGTAGACTTAGGTAGTGTCAAATCTAACTTTGCTAAAACTGAATTAACAATGGATGATATAAAAAAAGTAAATGTTATCTGTAATGACGGCAAAGCTATAACAGTTAATTCTACAACCACCTGCACCTTCGAACTTCCTGAGAACAAAACTTTACCAAAAGACCTATTCTTCGGTATTGGTGATGCCAAACCAGCTGGAACTTGTACAATAAAAGACAAAACCGTCACTTGTATCAACATTCCAACAGGTACAAAAACTGGCGTCCAATCTCTTAACTCTCAGATGAATGATGGAAGCGTCTTCGATACTGGTAAGAAAGTTACCGTAAACGCAAAAGTTATACTAGCCAAAACTGGTAATAGCAATGCGATATTCCTAGGTATGATTTCCTTAGCTGCAACTATATTTAGTCTTAGCTTCGCTACTAGACTAGAGCTAGTACGAGCAAGAAAGTAAATATATTTCAATCAAAAAAAACTAATTTATACCTACCATTAACTTGGTAGGTTTTTACTAACCAAAAAAATATCTCTACTTAAACGGGGATAAAGAATGAGAAAGGTTAGAAAAGCTTATTTAGCCTTAACTCGACCGCTACCTAGAGAAGTTCTCTTATTACCTCGGACTGTTCGGCTGTTGGTCTTAGTTCGCTGTCCGCGGGTTGGAAGTCCAGCCTTATGTCGAAGTCCTCGGTGGGCACTAATTTCGATCAGTCGCTTAATGTTACCTTGAACCTGCCTTCTTAAATCAGCTTCTAGAATATAAGTGTCTTCAATGTGATTTCTAAGTTTGACGATAATTTCATCAGATAAATCGGACAGCTTGACCGTTGGTTCAATCTCCATAACTATTAGAATTTTTTTGACATTGGATTTACCTACCCCCTTGATTGGAGTTAAAGCGAATCTTGCTTGTTTGTTTGTGTTGATAACAACACCTGCGATACGAATCATAATTATAATAGAGATCTTAAATTAATATTTTTAATATTTTTTTGGTCGTTTTTTACTATTTGGGATAGCTTGTCTAGAGTTAATTCTATTACCAATGGAGCTTTCAGCGAATGCATAAAACCTAAGTATTCCCTTGCGTCTTGCAAAGTAACCTTGAGCCATACGACCACGTCTAGCTAATTTTTTTCCTCTTCCTGTTAAAGAAACTAATACTTTCATAAAATCTAATGTGTTAAAATTGCTATAGGATGTTAATAATTAAATAATCTATATCTTGTGAGTTGCTAACCTTGGGGTGGTCTTGGGGGTACAATGGCTCTACCAATGATTGTGCCCTTGAGTATTCCATCGTCACTTGCCATATCTTCGGGATTCATCTCTAGTCTTACAGTATCACCTTTGATGACCATTACTTTTCGGAGTTTTAAGATCGTCTTTAGTCCAGCTCTAACAAGCATTGGCTCGAGTCCGCTTTTTCTTTGGACTTCTACACCAAATACTGTAGCTGGGTAAGTTTCTACGACCTTTCCTTCGAAATATATTTTATCATCTTGAAACTTGGTTTCTCTTTGTCGTCTTTTTTTTGATGGTTTTCGTCCTGATGGTTTTGGCACAGCAATCTTCTAAGCTTTATAATTAATTATTAGTACTGCTTAGAATAAAGCCAAACTTGTAAATTCTGTCAAGCTAAGATAATACCCGCTTACTGTACTTATCAAGAAACGGTCGAAAAATACGACTAACAGGCATAGCTTTTACTTGACCAAACAATACTCGACTTTCGGCTGAGATTAAATGCAATTGATTTTTTGCCCTTGTAACTCCTACATAAGCTAAGCGAACTTCTTCTTCTAATCCATTTGGTTCGTATAAGCTATTTTGATGTGGAAGCAACCCATCTTCAATCCCAACTAAGAAAACAGTATCAAACTCCAGTCCTTTGCTCTGATGCAAGGTCATTAAATTAATTTTTGGGGTATTATCATCTTGTTTATTATCCATATTAGACATAAGACTTACCCGCTCCAGAAATAATCCAAGTTTTGTGTATAGAGGTTCGTTGGCTGCTTCCTCAGTGTCAAAGGGGAGCATTAATGAATACAGTTCTTGAATATTTTCTAATCGAGAGTCATATTCATCTTTTGTCGGGTAGTTTTTTTTCAGATAGGTTAGATACCCCAGGCTCTGGATCAATGATCTACAAAAATCTATTAGCGGGTAATTAGACAGCCATGCCTGGCTGATTGAACCTAGGGTTTTATTGATTAGATCTTGATATTTTGGTGCCAATGGGTAACTAGCATCTTCCATATATGCAATAATTTTTTCTAGGGTTTTTGGACCAACTCCTTCAAGGATTAAGGGTAGAAATCTACTAATAGCAAGTTTATCACTACTATTAAATGCAAATCTAAGAATTGCTATGACATCCTTAACTTCTTTTCGATCAAGAAACCTTGTCCCTGAAACCAGTCTGTAAGGTAGCTGATTGCTATTGAACATTGCTTCAAGGGCTTGTGATTGAGCGTGAGTTCTATACAGGACTGCAATATTATTCAAACCCGAATACCCACCCCAGTTAACTTTTGGGATGCTCCAGCTGCTTGGATTATAATGATTATATCGATCCGGTTGATTTTTGGTTTGCCACAAGTTACCAGTGGCAAAAGAAGTTGAGGCAGTATCAAGATATATATCAAACATATTAGAAATTCCAGTGGAACTAATACCTATTTGCTGATCTTGGTACTCTTCCTCTGCGGATACAACTCGAACCTCCTCAGATCCAAAAATCTCTCCATTAACAACTGACTCTCGGCTGCTGTCATTCTCAACAAAATGCTTATACAGGTGCTGGACAATATATCTCCCTTCGTCTTGATGATTTCTAGCTATATAGTATTTAACATCTAAGGTTTTACTTGGGTTTTCTGTGAATAACTCTTTAAATTTTTGCCTAGAGTTCAGAGAGAGGATTTTTTCGGCTAAATCTAAGATGGCTTTTGTGGAGCGGTAATTTTGATTCAGGATAATTTCTTTACTCTTAGGGTAGAACTCCTCAAAATTAAGAATTAAATCAATAACGCTACCTCGAAATGAATAAATTAACTGACCGTCATCCCCAGTCACAAAAAGAGATCTATGATTATCAATAGTTGGATTTTCGTTAGACATTTATTTTACAAAGTTATTTATCACAGTATTGCCAAGAGAAAGAGAGATCGTCAATATAGCTAATAATATAAAATAAGCAAAACCGGCTTCGCTAATTGTAACCCCCTTAGTCAGATTAAGAGCCACCAATACAGTAGTCAAAGTAATAACAATATTAAATAGCCCGAAAGTGATAAATGTCACTGGGAAGGATACAAGTCGCACCAGTGGAACTACTAACCAATTCAAAAGAGATAACACTATCGTAAATATAGCAACTTGAAAAATATCAGAAATTTTGAACTCTGGAAAAATACTCGCCAAGAAATAAATAATTACAATATTAGCAACCCAGTGCCACAAAATTTTAAACATAGATAGAAGATTACTTGGGTATTGTCAGGGATGGGGGATTGATATCTACAGGTTTATCACCAAAGCCCACTGAACTACTAGTACTCGATGAACTATTAGTAGATTGGCTAGACTCATTTTCCATCTTTACTTTTTGAGCGTTGCGATCTCCTCCGAGCTTATTATAAACAATCAGCCCAACGACAAAGAGTGATAAAATTACTACAGTTATAATAGCAATCCATATTTTTTTGTTTTTTTTCTTGAAGTTGTTAACCATATAGCAAATTATATTTTATTATGAGTGAATGCCTTAAGTGGAGAAGTCGAGATTGATTTAGATTGATTTAGATTAATTTAGATTATTCTAGGGTTGAGTTTAGATCAACATCGTATAACATCTCATCGACTAATAATCGATAACTAAGTAACTCTAATTCTTGGAACCAGATTGAAATCTCTCTATTAGCTTCTTCGGCTCCGTCGGCTGGGTCAGTAATATGAATTAGATTACGAGCTGCTCGATTGTCTTTATTAGCGAGATTATAAGAATCAATTGTAAAATCACCTCTAAGAGTTCCTACATCACTAGTAGATGGCTCTGTTGTCCCGGCAATTTTTTTGACTACTGCCATTGCCTCATTTCCTTCCCATACCATCTGAACTACAGGACCGACCATCATAAATTTGACTAAGGCTCGTACAATGTCTTTACCGTATTCGATCGGTTCTCGAGTAACTTCTTCACCCCTAGACTTCATACCTTCGACTATACCAAGACCTTTTTTTAGATACCAGGCATCGTCCTTAGAATAGTGCTCTAGCAATCTTTTTTCGTCGCAAACAGTTAATTTTAGACCGACTAACTTCAGACCTGTTCTTTCAATCCGCTTTATCATTTCTCCGATAAGAGATCGCTGGACAGCGTCTGGCTTTAGCATTACGAATGTTCGTTGTTTTTGTGGTTGAGTCATAATTAGTTTTGGTTATTAAAGATAATATATAGGGGTTAATTGTCTAAAAAGTAATTTAATTCTCCTGGTATTGTCAAGAGCTTGCTAATGAGAGCTCTATTTAATAGTTACAGAGGTGAATTTAATTTCTTTATTCGGCTTACCGTCGGTTGGGTCATTTTGACCTTGAGCGTTAGCTGTTGGCTCAACCCCAACCTCAGTATTAATTTTGTCTAAAACTCCAAAGTTCTCGGGGTTGACCATCCCAAAAACAGTGTATTTAGCTGGGAGAGTTGTATTAATAAGGGATAAAAAGAATTCTGTTGTTGCCGAATTATCGTCTCGGGTTTTTGCCATTAAGAGAGTTCCTTTTGGGTAGGTTACTTGCCCCTCAGCAGGCTGGTAATTCTTATAATAGTCTTCAGATTTAAACTTAGGAGTGTTTTTAACCGTGAAAGTTCCTGTCTGAGGATCTTGGACTTGATCAGGGGCTACATCCCATAACTCGTCAACCACCGTTGTCCCATCTGCAGATGTTTTAGAGTCGTCACCCACTGCTTGACCACCCTGTATTACTGTAAAGGTGGGTTGCTTAACTATACGATGGGCGATTTTGTTATCGTAAAATTTTCTGTCTGTCAGTCTAACAAAATTTTCGACGCTTTTTGGAGCTATTTTATCTAACAAACTAACCTCCAAATCTCCAAAATTGGCAATGCTCATTACAGCTTTTTTGTTAACAAAGGCTAATCGACCGCTTTCTTGCTTCAATAACTTTTCAGCTTTTTGCTTGTCCGCAATGGCCTTGCTACTAGAAACAGATTGACTACGAGAAAACTGAGCTTCTGAAGTATTATCTAAAATGGCAGGAACTCCACTAAATCCAAAAAAGAAAATAGCAAGTATTGCAACAAACGACACTATCAATAAACTAATCTTGGTAGCATCGATGCTAAAATCGAATTGGACATTTTTGTTATTTTGGTTGTTTTCTGTTGATTTATTTTTCATATATTTTTATTTTTTGCATTGAAGTTGATAATATTAGAGTTAATATTCACTCACTTTTTGTCAACACTGCAATTTTTTGCAAAATAAGGAAATCTTATAGTATTTCATCAATTAGCTTTAATTTAAGCGCCGCCTGTGGTGTATAGTAAATTCTCATTTCTTGTTTTGTAATTTTTTCAAATTCATCAACCGATAAAGAAGTTCCCTCAGTAGATAATTCAACGAACCTTAAATGTTCTTTGTCGTACTGATTAGACATTACCATATATTCTTGATGAGATTTAATACTTGAATTATTTATTGAGGGGTGTATCATAATAAAAGTATTTTTTGTAACTGATTTTTTGGAACATGCCTGCATGATCATTACAGCACAAGATGCAATCCAACCAGATCCGATAAACTCGACAGTGAGTTTGGATAATTTGATAGCATCGTAAATTGCAAAACTTGGGTAAAAATCCCCACCTGGAGAACACGATGTAATTACAATTTTTGAATAATCATCTTCTTTTAGATTTGCTAGATTAATTTTGGATATTGTATCTTGGGCTATTTGATAAGTTATAGTATCGAAGAGGTAAATATCGCAAACGGATTTTTTATTAATTGGTTTTGTAACTGTCATATATTATATATTATGACTAAAGTTTAATATTTGCTCACTTTTTGTCAATGTTAGAGTTTCTTCAGGCAAGTAGCCAGCTCATCTGTACTTACTGGAGATTCTGACTTGATTACTTTACCAGTATCTAATTTATAATTCGGCGACCTTCCTTCAAATCCTAATAACTCAACTTTTTTATTTGCATTAATATAATACACCTTTGTTTGATAGATAGGCTTTGATCTACCGCCATTTTCACCAATAATGTCTATACGAGAATATATATGACCATAATTCTTACAATAGGTAATATACCGAGGTGTGTCATCATTCACAAGATTATATGAAAGCCCATATAAAGATAACGCCAAAAATAGAATTGTAAATAATACAGCTATAATTGATGATATTGCTCGAGATCTCAATGCAAATACTAACCCAGCTACAAGCCCTAATAAACTTACAATTGGTAAAAAGTCATACAAAAATATCGGACTAAAGCTTAGCAGAGTATTCCCAAAATACCAATAGAACCAAGGTATAATCAAAGCTAGATAACTGCCCATATTAAAGTAAATATTATCGGTCTTAACTTGATTTTTCTTGATTAGAACATAAACAATTGCCCATATAAAGTATATCACTAAATATGAACAAAATAGAGAAAAATAACTTGCGAGAGATATACCAACGCCTTTCAATTCATATTGAATAAACTGAAATATTATTATCAGAGTGCATAGAACTATTCCCGTTATACTAAGCTTCCAAAAGCTGGGTTTTATATTTTTTATTAGCGAAAGAGTTTTTTGAATCATAACTTTATTAGTTTTATGTGTTTAAAATAGGTGTTAATACTTACGGAATATTCTTATTAGTCATTAATTTCGAACTTTTGTCAAGTTACAACCGAACCTGTCTAGTTAATCTTGCCCAATATTAAAGCCTTGGTTTAGATAAGGCATTATGAAGTACTTTATCACCAAGACTAA
>JAYWGL010000028.1:0-2968 GCA_043778275.1 Minisyncoccota bacterium | reverse complement strand
CTTATTTTACTAAATTTAGTCTTGGTGATAAAGTACTTCATAATGCCTTATCTAAACCAAGGCTTTAATATTGGGCAAGATTAACTAGACAGGTTCTTTTAGCATTTGACCGAATAACCAAAAGTCATTAACCTATATTCTATATGCCCCAAGACACTCTTATCGATTCTATCCAAGCCAAGTTAAATCTACTTAATTCTGAGGTGAATTGGCAAAATGTCCTCTATCCGTGGCTTCGAACTGAATTGACTTATACTAGTAATAGTATTGAGGGGAATACTTTATCATTGATTGAGACTTCTATTATTATTAACGATAAACAAAGCGTCGCGGGGAAAAGTCTAAGAGAAATATTCGAAGCTCAAAACCACGCCCGTGCCTGGGACTGGATTATGCAAAATCTTGTTAACTCAGGTACTAAGCAAATCACTCAAAATAACTTACTAACAATTCATAGTCTTATTCTCAAAAATATTGACGATGGTAACGCAGGCAAATATCGTAGTGTCGCTGTCAGAATCTCAGGTAGTGGAACTATTTTTCCTAACCCACTCAAAGTCAGTGACAAAATGAACGAAATATTTGGTTGGCTTACAACTCAAAAGCTTGATTCTACCCTTAATATTCTACAAGCAGCCGCTGAACTGCATCTTAAAACTGTTAAAGTACATCCATTTACCGATGGTAACGGGCGAAGCTGTCGATTAATTATGAATACTCTTCTAATGCAATATGGTCTGCCGCCAATTAATATATTACCCACTAATAGGCTGAAATACCTTGAAGCTCTAGAAAATTCTACCGAGGAGGATACTAATTTTTTCTTAGACTTCTTACTTGAACAATACGATCAGAACTTAGAGGAATACCTAAGAACCTTTGAGGGTTAAGCACTTGCCAGAACTTAATTTTTGAACAAGCCTAAGACTATATGAAAGAATTTTTTGTTAAGGTGGTACAATTTCTACTGTTGGATTTTTTGTTTTTGAGTCCTGTGATTTTGGTTGGAGTTATTGGATTGGCTATTTATTTTAGAGCCCGATTAAAAACTATTTGGCAAAAAACTATAGTTTTGATTGTAATTACAATCCTGCTCTTAACTATCTGGGGCGTCCATATTGAGAGGCAAATGATTACAATAACTAACCAAACCATTAATCTTGGTTTCCAAGCTCGCATCGCCGTAATCTCAGATACTCATCTTGGGCTATGGAAGAATCAAAACTACCTGACCCAAGTCATCGAGAAAATCAACCAAATACCTAATCTTGACGCCGTTCTAATCCCTGGAGATTGGACTTATTACCCAGATATCAAGCAGCTTGATACAATATTCGCCCCTCTAGCTCAGAGTAAATATCCCGTCTACGGAGTCCTTGGAAACCACGATGTTGAGCGACCTGGACCTAATCTACGAGATGAACTCGCAGTCGCCCTAGAAAAAAATAAAGTAACCCTCCTTAATAACAAAATCTTGACCAAGGAAGCAACTGGTCTAAAATTCAATATCACGGGTCTCGGTGATCGTTGGGGCGGTGAAGACTATGTCAATATAATGAATTCCCAAGAAGGTGCCAAAACTATTGCTATCACCCACAACCCCGAAACCATCCTAAAATATAAATCACTCACCGAGACCAATCAACCAGCCCTAACAGTTACGGGTCATACTCACTGCGGTCAAGTTCGTATCCCATTAATCTATAAACTAGCCATCCCTGTCGATAATAAAGACTTCGATAAAGGTCTCTTCAATAATTCTCAGTTTAACCCAGACTTAACAGGGCAGCTCTGGATAAGCTGCGGCGTTGGTGAAGTTGGACTCCCGATCAGGCTCTTTAATCCACCAAGCATCGATATTCTAACTATTAACTAGATTTTAAGATCGCGACCAAAAACTTTTTTACCGTTGGAGGTTTGAATTTGATTCAGCCTGAGAAGGGTTTTGTTTGCGCACCTTAGATAAACTACTTGCTCAGCTCCTTTCGTAAGGATTAACTCCCCTTTTAGTTCTACAGAACTAGCATCAATTGGCGAAGATTCATAGACAGGCTTACAATCTAATATTTTTATCTCTTGATTGAGGGCAAGGCTCTGATACTTAGTAAATGGAAAAGCACAAAATGCCTGACAGTGCCACTGTATTTGATCCGCCGTCATAGTGATTGGATCTACTAAGGCTTCTTCTTTGGTAATTTTTGTACAATAAGTAGCTAGCTTATCTTGTTGAGGGGTTTTTATTTTTAGTAATTTATAAGCGATTGCCAGAGCCCAGCTCTTACCACCAATATCACCAAAATAATTAGCTAAGGTGTTAAAATTATCCCAATCTTCTATCTCGCGAGGTAATTGCATTAATAAATCCCCAGAGTCCATCCCAGCCGTCATCTCAATCCAACTCAAACCTGTTTCAACATAGCCCGATAGTAAACTTGATTGGATAGGGCTAGCTCCGCGAAATTTAGGAAGAAGAGAAGGGTGCCAATTCACAAAGCCAAACTTTGGGATATCCAGAATCTTTTGGCTGATAATCTGACCGTAAGAAGCTACTATGGCAATATCAGTTTTATCTAGTTGGTTACCAATTTCTTTATTGAGTTTGTCGGGGGTGTAGAATTCTATATTATTTTGCCTAGCGTACTCTAGAACTGGATTTGGGACGGTTTTACCTCTGTTCAATTTTTCTGGTTGACTGACAATTAACTTAAATTCAATTTTTTTTCGCCCCATTAGAATCTTTTTGAGTTCAAAAATTTGATCTTGTGTTAATTCGTAGCCAAGTTCTTTGGCTTGTTTTTTTACGACCACCGCGAAGCTTTTTCCTTGGCATTCAAGAATTGAAGTAGCAATTGGTAAAGTAAATTCTGAAGAGGTAAAAAATGTAATTTTCATAAAAAATTAAGATAAAATTAGCTTTAGAGCTTAGCGTTAAACTTGAGCTTGAACTGACCACGATCATTAACTTCCA
>JAYWGL010000027.1:0-2991 GCA_043778275.1 Minisyncoccota bacterium | reverse complement strand
AAAGACTGGTAGAGAGTTTAGAGGCTATGACCTTGCTTGCAGGAATAAAGTTACGGTTGTGATGTGGGGTAGGTGGATTAACTAGACAGGTTCATAATCTATTTACAGATTGTCAGCCAGTTTTTGAATTACTATAGCCTTATCTGTTTTTAACCCCCCATCACCTTTTTGCACACCGTAATCAAATAGTCCTGAATGATTAAGACCAGCCACCTCTTCAACAACAGCCAGCAATGGTAAGTTTGACTTATTTTTGTTAAAACTTTCTCGACTTAAGATTATGTCATTGGATCCGTAGATTACCTGTACTTTACCAGTGTAACTTTTAATAGATTGATCGCAATACGACCCAAAAAGGAAAAGCCCAGAAAATAACTCGGGGTTAGAACCTATATTACGACAAGCTACGACCCCACCTAATGAATGCCCGCCTATTATAGGTTTATTGATACCGTACTCTTTGATTAGATCGATTGAGCGATTAATTTGGGTTATAGCAAGATTTAGTAGCGGCTTCTGGATAAATGCTTGCGTCTTTCTTATTGTGGCAATACTTGCAATAGCTTTAATATAACTTTGAGGCTGGACTAGCCCGCCTGGAATAAAATATATGGGAGTATTAGATTTAGCATAGTTATTCGGGGTGATAATAATTAGGCTAGCGTTCTCTACTACTTGAATATCAGATATACCAAAATTAACCTGATCAGCCTTGTAACTAACAATTTGGACATAGCCAAAAAGTGCTACTGTCAAAACAAAAAATAGAAGACTAATTACAATACCAATTCTTAAAAAGAATTTAAAAGGAAACTTTTTCGCTTGATTGTTTGCTACCATATTAGATTTACTTTCTATCTACATCTCTACCTTGACATTCATCATCAACTGTATTAATAATTACATATTCATCATTTTTTATAAATCCTGGAACTTTGACTGTGATACCTGTTTCCACTACCGCGTCTTTGAACACATCACTAACTGTATTACCTTTGGCAGCGTCAGTCGTATAAGTAACCTTGAGCGAAACTTTTATTGGTAGCTCTACTGAAATAGGGTTGTCATTGTAGTAAATCACAAAGACTTCTAATCCTTCAGTTAGATACCCTTCTTTTCCACCTATCATATCTTGATTAATATCTACAGTCTCAAAGGTCTCGACCAGCATAAAACTGTACTCATCCCCAGAAGTATACATAAAGGTGGCTTTCTCTTTTTTATAATCTGCCTCATCAAAAGATTCTCCAGTCTTAACTGTATAGTCAATGTTAGACCCAGTCATTAAATTTTTGAACTTACATTTTTTTGTAGGCTTGCCCTTAGTGACCTTTGAAAAATAGCAGTAAGTCACAACATGTGGTTGACTGTTAAGTACTAGGATCTTGCCTAATTTAATATCGGTAAAGTTTAACATAGAGGGATATGGTTTGAAGGGTTTTTGGAATTAAAAAAAGGTAGAAATTAATCTACCCATTTTGATGTGAATGGCATTAAGCCTATATGTCTAGCCCTCTTGATTGCCTGGCTGACTTTTCGTTGGTATTTAGCTTTTGAACCTGTTCGACTTCGAACAAAAATCTTAGCGTAAGGAGATGTGAATTGATCTAAAAAATCAGCATCTTTGTAATCTACCTCACGAAGTCCTAGATAACTAGAAATACATTTTTTGTTAGTAATGCGACCTTTGTTTAATTCTCGGTGGTGAGCAGTTTCTGGGGCTTGATTAACACTTTCTTTTGCTTTTTGCTTTAGATAATCTGTCTTGTTAGTGATTAACTGCCTCATGACGAAGTCATCTTTGTTGAATCTGTAAGTATTAAGATTGATTAATCTTGCATTTTCGAGTTCTAGATCAAAAGTTACTAAGTAATATTGTCCATTCCACTGTTTTTTGATAGGGTAGGCCATTCGACGAACTCCTTGTCTAGTAACGACAATATTATCAGCTTTAACTTGAGTTAGGAACTCGTTGATTTTTTTGTCTGCGTAATCTGCCTCTGTATCAGGGCGAAAAATAATGTATAATTCGTAATTTTGCGTTGTAATCATAGGGAGCTAAAAGTTATTCAAAAGACTCTTGCCAGGTATCGGCTAACTCTAAGGTTTATATTTTAATAAGACACGATATTGGTAAATTTGTCAAGATGTAAGTATTCGATGCGGCTGTAATTATAGTCAAAGACTATATAACCAACAAACATCGCTGCCATCAAGGCGACTAGTGTCAAGATTAATTCATAATGACTTTGGCTAACTTTTGCAGCTGCCACAGCTGGGGTTATTACCAGTTTGATTGTATCCTGATTATTAGTTAGGACAATAGCTGGTAAAATAGTCGGAATAATTGGACTTGCTGTAATGATAGGATTGGCTAGATTAGCGATATCACCACTGACAAAGCTGTTAAGTTGAATCTGAGCTTTGGGTTGCTTACTTACAGGGTTATTTACCTGCTCGGTATTCATATTTGATTTGGTATCTTCAACTGATTTTGGCGCTGCGTCTTGCACTAACAAAGGCTCAGTAATTGTAGAAGAGGCTAATGTAGTTATCGGAAGGGCAGCTGCGACTGCAACTTTGACGGGGGCTATAACAGGTAATTGAGCAAGGGATTCTATGGGCAGTTGTACAGATACTTGTACTGGTACTTGAGCAGGAAGCATCTCAAGTAGATTTAGTGATACAGGGGCTGATACTGGTGCGGGTTCAATTAACGCTATTGGTGCAAGAACTGGTTGAGGTTGGGCTATAGGGATTATCACCTCGATAGCCTTAGGTATTGGTGGAATTATAATTGGCTCCACTGCTACAATCGGGCTAGTTGCAGGGATTGGCTTGGGAGTTTCTGGCACAGCTACCAAAAAACCAAAACCAGGTGTACCATAATTCTTGTATAGCTAACCAACCTCCCACTTAGTCAATCTTAATACTTCTCTAATCAAGTTATCTGTAAAGTCAATTTTATCATTATAGTACTTTGCTAGATTA
>JAYWGL010000026.1:0-8672 GCA_043778275.1 Minisyncoccota bacterium | reverse complement strand
AATCTAGCAAAGTACTATAATGATAAAATTGACTTTACAGATAACTTGATTAGAGAAGTATTAAGATTGACTAAGTGGGAGGTTGGTTAGCTATACATCCCCAGAGAAATTTGGGGATGTTGTATGATTAGTCATAATTTTTTAGAAGCCGTACTTGGACTTGACTTCTTGTAAGAGATACTCATAATCTTGCATTGACTTGCGATCGAAGGTTGTCTCCAATGTACTTTGGATCTTGTCGATTGCCGTATTAATCTCTTCTTCATTGTTAATTTGCTTAACCTCGTTGACTAGGATATTATCAAGCTTGGCTTCTATGTCGCCGTTGCTAGTTGACCAGGATAGGGATTGAACACGGGTAATTGAGCGGTCTTTGGCTAAGTTAATGAAGATTATTACTTCGTTTTTGTTCCCCCCGACCCATTTTTGATCTATTGCATAGATCATGTCATTCATATAATCGGGTACGAGAATTACGATGGTATTAAGCTGCTTGGACTCGCCTAGTTTCCCATTAAGCCCTGCTAATCGCTTATTAAAGAGCTCCATCTGGGCTTTGTCGTATTTGTTATACCCGTCTTTGTCGTTGATTGCAATGACTTGGTCGATCTCGATGCGGTTATAGACGCGAGGGATCTCGGGGACTAGTTTGGCGTATTGGTAGTTATCCAAGAAGGCTTTTCGCTTGAGGATAGTGGTGTCAGAGGCCTTGATATAATTGCGGTATTTTTTTGGTTGGCTGGCTGGAGATCCGATGTTGACACTTTGCCAATCTCGTGGAGGTTTTTGGGATCGGTCTTGGGTTCCATAATCGAGAGTATCCCCGAAGCTTAGCTCAATACTGTAATTAACAACATCGCGGCGACAATCCTCATATATAGTCTTTGAAGTTTTAGTCTTTGGGTTATAGACGGTTCTGGGGTTGCAAGGATATGTAACCGTCTCAAGCTGGGCAACCTTGTTGCTGACTGTGCCGTTAAATATTTCGGTGTCGCTAAGTTTTTGCTCCATTTGCCATCTGCGAACACCCCAATCAACTGCAAAGCTAATTGACAATACAATAGCCATAATGGTGATGATGGTAATTAAACCAAAGTAGATTTTTTTGATCATTTTTGGAGAAGATTTCTTAACTTAGCACCCATTGAAAGAGTTCTTTGATACTTGGTTTTTTGCCGTACATCAATAGTCCGACCCGATAGATTTTGCCACAGATCCAGAATGAGATTACTAGTCCAATTAGAGAGCAGATTAAAGAGAGAAGTACTTCCCATTTACTCACACCCAGAGCTAGGCGAGCTGGCATCACAATGTAACTAGTTAGTGGAAATATAGAGAAAAACTTGGCAATTAGAGAGTTAGAGTCACTAGCAATATTAGGCAAGAATATCACCCCAAGGAGGGTTGGCATCGAGACAAACCAGCTCAGGCTGGAATTAGAGGCGGATTGATAGTTCTGACTACTAGCTCCAATAGCCGCAAACCAAATCGCCGAATAAGTAATGCCAATAAGAAAATATAGCCCAAAGAGTACAAGTAACCACCCAGAATTAGCTGTGAGAATACCATTAATTAACCCGATTGTATCTTGAAGTTCCAAGTACTGACTAGTGGATGTAATTTGCCCTGATTGACTTGCTACTTGATTGAGGTTAATCGACTTTAGATTATTGGCAATATTTGGGACGAAGACTAGAATTAGGGTGATTATGGAAATTATACCGATAACAATACTTGCGCCAATGGTAATTAGACCCTGGATAATTATGATTGCGAATTGCCCTAAGATTTTACCGATTAGAAGTTGGTAGGGCTTGACGCTGGCTAGGAGGACTTCGACTACACGCGAGGTTTTTTCTTCTAGGATGCTAATCATAATCTGCGAACCAAAGATGGTGGACATAACATAAATAGAAGTGGCAATAGCGTAGCTAAGCCCAAAGGCGATCGCCCCAAGGTTAGATTTTTCTGAGCCTTCTTTACTGATAGTGACTGTTTTAAGATTTATCCGTTGATTGAGTGAGTCAAGGACTTGCCCTGATAATCCTGTGCGTTTTAGATCAAGGTCAAGCTTGATAGCGGTTAATTCGGATTGGATTTGTTGTTGTATATCGCCTTTTAGATTAGCTGTGCCGATAATTTCGGAATTGTAATTAATGATTTTGTCATTGAGATTAGATGTGATTAATAAAACGAATTCGTCTGGTTTGTCGATTATTCGAGTCTTAGCAGTAGTCAGATTATCTGATGTTAGGGTGTAATCGACCTGAGGATTGTCTTTGAGGGATTTGCCAAATAATTGGGCGGGTGTTGTATCTACAATCTGAACTTTGACGATTTGCTCGGTAGGAGATAGACTACTAAAATAAGTAAAAATCATCGTTACAGCCACTACTCCAACAAAAAATAGAGGAATAATAATGGGTACTAACCAAAACCAGATGGACTTGAATTTGACAGAGAGTTCTCTTAATAGGATGAGCCAGATTTTTGACATAGGATTAGATTTGCTTTGGTAGGGTTTGGTTATCGGCGGTTGTTAACTTGATAAAAATTTCTTTGATGCTTGGGAGGGATTTTTGGAAGCCTTTTAGCTCAATTCGCCGCGATATACAATAACTTAGGACTTGATTTACGGATTGACGCTCGCTAAGAGTGATATTGATAGTTTGGTTATTAATCGTCTCTATCTCAAGATTCGCTAGGCTAAAATCAGCTTGGTTAAACGGTTTTTCAAGATTCAGGGTTAGGGAGCTATTTTGGTATGGTTTTTGAAGCTCATTAATTGTTCCGTCGGCAATTTTGTGCCCTTGATTGAGTAGAATAATCTTGTCGCAGATTGACTCAATTTGTTCCATTCTATGTGTTGAAAAGAGGATAGTTTTACCTTCTTTCTTAAGCTCTTGTAGTGTTGTATTGATTAAATCAGCGTTAATTGGATCCAGTCCCGAGAGTGGCTCATCCAGTATTAGAATGTCAGGATTATGAAGTACGGTTACTATGAATTGGATTTTTTGGGCATTGCCCTTAGACAGGCTGCTGTGCTTATGCTTAGAATATTGCCCCATCTCGAATTTATTCAGCCAAAACCAAGATACTTCCAAAGCCTTTTTTTTGGTGAGTCCTCTTAGCCTGGCAAAATAAACCAATTGATTAAGAACCTGCATCTGAGGATAGAGTCCTTTCTCTTCGGGCATATAACCAATTTTGATCAGATCTTTTTGGGTGAGTTTTCGCCCATCGATGGTCACTTCACCTTTGTCTGGGAGGGTGATGCGATTGAGCATTCTCATAACGGTGGTTTTGCCAGCTCCATTGGGTCCTAAGAATCCTACAATCTGCCCAGATTTTAGCTCGAGATCAAAGCCTTGAATTATGGTTTTGTTTCCATATTTTTTGATAAGATTTTTGGCAATTAACATATCTTTTAATTGTTTTGGTTGTGGATTACTTCTTGTAATTTGGTGATTTTAAGTTGACTTATTAGTTCCAAGTTGTCAAATAGGGTATTAGCTAATTCTAAGGCTTTTTGCTCTTCTGCAAGCGTATATTGACTCAACACAAAGGTTTCAGATTTCGACTTATTCATCGGCTCTCGAATACCAATCTTGAGTCGCCAGATTTGATTTGACTTGAGATTAGGGGATGTTAAATGTTGATTAATACTGATTATTCCGCGATGTCCTGCCGTGCCCCCCGCAGGTAATAATTTGGCTTTACTAATGAATTGATCACTATCATCTTGGATAACTAGAATCATTAGATCTTCCAAGTCTGGCTTATAATATTGGATTAATTGGAGTAGCGGTAATCCAGATTCGTTCATATAACCGTTACTGTAAGCAAGCAGGGTTTGACCGCTTCCTGTTGCCCAGATAAGATTCTTTTTAGCGAAGCTTTTACCAAGCTTGGCAGCTAGGTTTTCTACGACTATTCGACCGATATTATGCTTAGTCTTAAGATATTTGTTTTCGTTATTGCCGAGTCCGTAAATAATGAGCATATTAGAATTGATTTATAGAACCAATAAATTAGCTTTTTTTTCTTGGCAAATCCTAGAAAATTTTAGCAAATTAGAATTGGTTGACAAAATAGTTGTGTTTATTGATTATAGTTTTATATGCTCTGTCCCGTATGCAAGAACGTCAATCTCTTAATGATGATGCGTTCCAATATCGAAATCGATTACTGTCCTAATTGCCGTGGCGTCTGGTTAGATCGCGGCGAACTTGATAAATTAATTGAGTTAAGTCCTCAGCAGCAACCTGCTCCTCAATACATCCCAGCTCCACAAGCCCCTAATTACGGACAACCTTATCCACAGAATCCACAGCCTCAGTATAATCATAACCAGCAGCATCACCAAAACTATCCACAACAACATCACAAAAAACACAAAAAAGAAGGCTGGCTAGGAGAGATGTTCGACTTTGATTAGGGGGTTTGAGATTTAGTTAGATTGTAACATATAAAAGCTTAGAATTTCTCGCTATAGTTACCCCTTGCCTAGAACTATTTTATTTTTCATAATAAACCACAAAACCTAATAGTCCATTTTTTGCCCTTTTTTATGATTAATCAATACTACCAAACCGCCCAAACCTTTCGAAAGACCCTAGAATCCCTAGCCAAAATCTTAGAAATTGCCAGTGAACACATCATTGATAATCAACTTGATGAAGGAGATTTTCTTAATGCAAGCCTTGCCTCTGATATGCTCCCACTTAATCGCCAAATCCAGATTGCCTGCGACGGGATAAAGGGTTTTGTTGGGCGATTGACCGAGTCCGAGATGCCAAAGATGGAGGATAGTGAGTCTAATCTTAATGATTTAGTATTAAGAATCAATAATGTAATTGACCTAGTTGATAAATTCCCAGAAGAGAAGTTTAGTAAAGCCTCAGATGTCCGCGTCGTTCTGCCCTGGATGGCAAGCTCTATGCCTGGCAAATACCTAACAGCTGAGGTATATCTCTACCAATTCGCTATTCCTAATATCTACTTTCATCTAGTTACTGCTTACGATATAATTCGTAGTCAAGGCGTGTCCATTGGTAAAATGGATTACATTGGTCAATTGGAATTAACGGAGGTTTAGATTACAATTTAGATTAACTCTTTTTGTTGGAGTTCCCAGAGTTGATTGAATTTGCCGTTTTTATCTACAAGCTGTTTGAAGCTGCCTTGTTCGATGATTTGTCCGCTCTCGAAGACATAGATAATATCAACATTCTTGAGAGTTGAGAGCCTGTGAGCAATAAAGATGAGAGTCTTCTCATCCCAGATTTTTTCGAGGGCGCTCTGGAAGTCCTGTTCAGTCTGGCTATCTAATGCACTAGTTGACTCATCGAAGCAGATGATATCGGTGTTCTTATACATTGCCCTGGCAATACCAATACGCTGGCGTTGTCCACCTGAGAGTTTATAACCTTTTTCACCAATTAGGGTCTGGAGTCCTTTTGGTAATTCATCGATTACGGTGGTTAGTTGACTGATTGCAACAGCTTGATCAAGTAGATCTTGACTAAAACTAGGGTCAAATAGGGTAATATTTTCAAGTAAGGTTGCATTGAAGAGTTCTGGGTCTTGAGCTACTAAGAATTGCTTATTATGCCAAGTGTCTAAGGTCTGATCGTAAAAGTTAATGGTTTGGTCTGGGGTTACAATCTCAATTGACCCAGAATTAATTGGGTACAAGCCTGAGAGAAGCTTAACAAGAGTACTTTTACCACTGCCTGTTGTGCCAACTAACCCAATTTTTTGACCACTTGGGATGCTCATACTGATGTTAGTTAATTGATTAGCGGATTCTGTGGTTGCTCCATAATTGAAGTTAAGATCCTTGATATTAATTGACTGCACAGACTGATTCTCAAGACTTACAACCCCGCGGAAATTATCATTAACATCTAAGTTATATATATCATAGAAGCGAGCTCCCTTGACTTCCATTAGCCCAATCTCAATAGTAAGCCGAGTAAAGCGATTAACACCCTCAGATAATCTACCTAAATATCGATAACCAGCGTACATCACTCCAAAACTAACAGCTCCAATCAGAATTAAGTATCCTCCGTAAAGGACATAGAGTGTATTAATAATTTGGATTACAGCTGCAAGGGCAAGATTGCGCAAAATCATTAGACTTATAAATTGTTTTTCAAGCACAAGAACTTGGGCAAACAGATTGTAGATTGGGGAGAGTATATTGTGAATAGCCCCAGAAGATTTTAGGATGTGAATATTATTAAAGGCTTCAAAGAGCTTTCCCTCGCGATTTTCATAGATTTTCACAGTTTCTTTTCGGAGGCTACGAATTTTTGGCTGTGTGTACAAAGCAATTCCGATACTTATTATAATAGCTGTTACTCCAAGAGGGAGTAACCAAATGTTCACTATAGATAGGTATGTTATTGTAATTATTACTGATACTCCCAAAATAAATATCTGTGGTAGCATAACTAATGAGCGAGATAGAGAGACCGAGCCTTCTCTTAGCATAGTCGCTTTGTTACCAGCATTAAGAGTTTCTTGCCACTGAAGATTATAGTTAAGCACCTTATTTATACCACTCTTGAAAAGTTTTTGGTAAGTGTATTCGGTCAAAATATCTTCACGGTAGGCTAGGAATTGACTGACAAAAGATTGAGCAAAGCCAAGAGATATACAAAGAAGGGTAATTTTAACAAATTCTGTATATGAATAACCCTGATTAAGCTTGGCTAACCCTTCCAAAACAATACCAATACTAAATATCTGAGCAAATTCAATTACCATTACTAGAATCTGTAGTAGGAACAGGAAAATATAAGACCAAGAAAAACCAGTAATTTTGTTAGTCTGATTATTGACATTAAATACAGTCAGGATATTGCTTAAGAACTTTCGCTTGGGTTTGGCTTCTTTGATTGGAGCGGACATAATATCTAAAACCTATCAGATAAATAGCCCTTTGTCAAAACAATCCTCCTAAAGAAAGCCCCTTTCAAGGGGTTGGGGTATTTCTAAGGTATTAATCGCTTGACATCTCTTGGGAAGAGGACAGCTTCTTTGACGGAACTTAAGCCAATTAACTGCTTGACAAATCTATCGATACCTAGTCCGAAGCCTCCGTGCGGTGGTAGACCGTGCTTGAAGGCAGTTACATAGTACTTGAATCCGTCACTCTCAGGATCTAGCCCTGCTTCTCTAATCTGAGCAACTAATCGGTCATAGTTGTTCTCTCGTAGTGGGATTGTAGCTAGTTCTATACCTCGGAACAGTAGGTCAACTCGATCGGTGACTTCTTCGTTGGTTTCAAGCTTCTTTTGGTAGAATTTCATATCGGAGGACGGAAACTCACTGATAAAGACAGCTTCTGAGCCTAGATTATCTCGGGCATAATCACAGATCCACCGCTCTTCTTCTGGGGTGCAATCATCATCGCTGATTGTATTTTTGCCAGTGGCTTCGCTGAACATCTGGTGGAGCTTAGTAAGGGTAATTACTGGGAATTTCTCACTTAGAATAGGTTTGACTGCTCCTAGATCTGTGAGTTCTTGAAAATTAGCAGCCCAGACATTCTCACAAGTTGACTTAATAAGGTTCTCAGTTACAGTTAAGACATCATCTAACCCATCAACAAAACCCATCTCAATATCAAGCATAATTGTCTCGGTCAGATGTCTTGTAGTGTAACTAGGTTCGGCTCGATAAGCATGCCCAATTTCAAACACTCTCTCAAATCCTCCAACCATCATCTGCTTATAGAATTGAGGAGATTGGGCCAGGACGGCCTTTTGCCCGAAGTAATCTACTGTGAAGACTTCTGCTCCGCCTTCGGTCGCTCCAGCTAGAATCTTAGGACTGTCGATTTCTAAGAAGTCCTCCTGCGTCAAAAAGTCACGGATAGATTGAATTAACTTGGCTTTGACCTTAAATATCCCAGCTTCTTTTGGGTTGCGGACATTGAGGCTGCGATTATCAAATAAAATATCAAAGCTCTCGGGATTGTGGTTAATATCCTTATCAATTTCGATTGGGGGAACTTCGGTAATTGGGACAACAACTTGAATAATTGGATTGCCCATTTCAACGCCGATAATAGATCGTTTATCTTCTTTGACCAGTCCCTCTATGTAGAGAATTGTTCCATTTTGAAGTCCTTTTAGCTGTTGGATAGTTTCGTTATTTTCGACTACGACTTGGACTAGTCCAGTTCGATCTCGGATGACTACAAAGGCAAGCTTGGAGCTGACTTCGCGTTTTTTGTGTAAGAATCCTTTGATTAAGACGCTTTGGTCGATATGTTGATTCAGTTGATTAATAAGAGTGCGGACTTGAGTCATAAAAGGCTATATAAGAATAGGGTTATATTGATAATAAGATGATTAAATAGTTGTCTTGGCTTGTCAAATAATCTCCTAACTTGACAAAATATCCAAACCTCGCTACATAATAAGTAACCGATAGCTTTTTTATAGCTTTTTCTAGCGACTTTTTCTTCTTTTTTATGATTTCTAACACTTCTCTTTTTGGAATTTTTCGATATACTGTATCTTTTTTTGGTACAATTTTTGGTTTTTTGGTTCTATTAATAGCCCCAATTACGATATTCTAACTTGATTAAAAACAAACAACAAAATAGGGATATTACCCTATGACAAAACAGAACAATATCCCTAATATAGGAG
>JAYWGL010000025.1:0-8724 GCA_043778275.1 Minisyncoccota bacterium | reverse complement strand
ATATAATTTATACTACCACATTTAGGACATTTTATTGTTGTATTCTCTGACATGTAGAAACTTAAACGGTTCTATAAGTTTTAAGCAATGCCCAATTTAAGAAGTGAAGTCTTACCCCTGATGAAGAAAGAAAATGTAAATCAACTATATCATTCCCAACTCATTCTAATCACTCGCTTTGCTACAGACATTCTAGTTACAAAAAGCCTACCAAAAAGTTTATTTAATAGTTTAAAATCTTAATTATTGAACCTATTTACGAGAACTATTTTCTAAGTCATAATAAAGAAAAAACAAAAATTCTTTATGACTCGCTCCACAGCCGTTAACCCATTGATTAGTGATCTTAACAAGCTTATAGCCAACTTGATTGACTTCTATTTTACTTATAAGCACTTTCACTGGCATATCACTGGGCAAGATTTTTATTCTTTCCATCTACTTTTCGATAAAAACGCTGGAATCATATATAATAATTGGGATGTAATAGCAGAAAGAATTCGACAACTAGGAGGCGAAGCTGAGGCTAGCCGCAGGCAAGTAGCCAAGAACAGCAATCTCCCCGAGTACGCAGCCTTGGACTTAACTAAGCAGCTCAACCTGCAAGAATATGTTCTTATTCACCTAGAAGCCTGTCACGAACAAACCATAATCACTCTCAATAACATAATTGAAACTGCAAGCAATACCCGAGACTTTGCGACCGCAGATACACTGACTAATATTCTAGAAGAGCAGCAGCAAATGCACTGGTTTATAAGTTCTAGTATTGATAATTTGGTAGAGTAGCTAATTCAATAAAACTACCTTTTATCGATGAAGGTGTATGCTTGACCGACTTCGCCAGCCCTACCTGTTCGCCCAATTCTGTGAGTGTAATCTTCTTTTGACTGTGGTAAAGAGTAATTAATAACGTGAGATACTTGAGGGATATCTAATCCACGAGCAGCTACATTGGTCGCAATTAGGATATTGATATGACCGTCTTTGAAAGCGTCTAATGCTCTTGTTCTTTGGTTCTGGTTCTTGTTGCCGTGGATGGCAAGTGCCTTGAAACCTCGTTTTACTAATTCACGCTCTATGCGAGCTGATCCGTGCTTGGTATTCTCGAATACAATTGCTTTGCTTACTTCAGGTTTTTGAAGTAATTCACACAACATATCGAACTTGTTATCCCCTACACCAACAGGGATTACATCTTGATTAACATTATCACTAGTCTGACCTTGGACGACTGAGACTGTGACTGGGTTAGTTAATAACTCCCCTGCAATCTTATTAATCGATGGGCTAGTAGTTGCTGAGAAGAATATAAGGTGTCGACAGCTTTTTGCCATACCGAGAATCTTACGGATATCGGAAATAAATCCCATATCTAGCATCTGATCCATCTCATCAAGCACGATAGTATCCACTTTGTCGATAGGGAAAAAGCCTTGATTAATAAGGTCTAGCCCACGCCCAGTTGTAGAAATTATAAAATTCTTATGCTTGCGGAGTGCGTTGATCTGAGGCTGCGGACCGACACCGCCAACTACCAGAGTCGAGCTAACGCTACTGTGATTAACGAAGGTCTTGAGCTCGGTGTAGATTTGTTGGGCTAATTCACGAGTTGGGGCAAGGATTAGGATTGATTTATTAAGGTTATTGTAAACCTGATCAATAAGAGGAAGGAGGAAAGCGGCTGTCTTTCCAGTACCAGTGTTAGCTATACCGATAACATCTTTTCGAGCCATTATATGACCCATAATCTGATCTTGAATTGGAGTTGGCTGAGTGTAACCCTTAGTTGTTAAGCTCTGGACAAGATGCTCGCTTAAACCATGCTCTGCAAAAGTCTTTGATGGTGTATAATCGGCAATAGCCACTGGTTTGGCTTCTTTTACAAGAATGTTATAATCAATTTCCATTGTCTTTTGGACTCGGGTTGGACGCCCCGCCCCTTGCATAGGTCTATCGAATCGAGGTCTGTTGGTGCTAGTTGCTTTGCGTGGGTTATTTGATCGAAAACTACCTTGGCTGGTATTTGATCCTGATGAATTCCGTCTGGATTGTCGTTGTTGTAACATATACTAGAAGTCAAAATGATTTTTCTAATCTTGTATAGCAGATGCACTTATTTAATCAAGCTCAGGGGCTTTTTGTGGTTCTAGGCTTAACTCACGCTTGAAGTGCTTAAATGTCATTCTAAGTTCTTTAATTTGTGTGGGATTATCATCTGTATAATAAGATAAAACTCCTCGCATTAGATCTTCTTGAACTATTACAGCGTTGTCTATTCCAAGTCTTTTTAATTCAGATTCAAGTTCAGTCTGTAGCGTAAGAGATCGAAAATGTAAAGGATTGTAATTCAATGCCGAGGCAGAATCAGAGTAGAGCATTATATAAGCTGCAACCAGCGTAGCAATAGTCTGAACACAGCAGTATTTAAGAGGGTCTGGATTCTTTTCCATAATAATAAGTAAATAATATTCATTAGTAATTAGCTAAAAAAATATTGTGTAAATAAATACTAAATGTCAAAGGCTAAATCCACTTCAGAGCTTGGGCACAGATAAAAATCACATAAAGAATATAAGCCCCCATCAACAAACCACTGGCAAGTTTGTTCAGATTAAATTTCCCTGCCAGTAAGATTAAAATAAGAGCGATAGACGAAGCGATTAATAAGAGGATTGAACCTGTTAAATTATTAGTATCAATATTAATTGGTCTCCCCCCTGTAAAAATTGCCGAAATAACCCAAGTTAGACCCAAGTTACCAAGTATATCAAAAACATTAGATCCAATAGCGTTGGTGATTGCTGTATCTCCATAGCCATCTTTGGCAGTTTTTACAGATGCGATTAAGTCGGGGACAGAGGTTCCAGCAGCTAAGATTGTTAAAGCTATGACTACCCCAGGGACTCCCCAATTCACAGCGAGTTTACTTGCAAATTCCACCATAAAATAAGAAGAAACCACAACTAAAAAAATCGCAAAAAGGGTATTGTAAATAATACCAGTAGCATTTAGTCTTGCATTAATACGGAAGAATGCATAAGCCAGAATTTTTGGAATCATATTTTTTATTGTCCACTTTTCATCGCGAAGATGGCTGGCAGACTCTTCGGAGTCTTGGATTTCTTGAGTAGGGATTGTGGTACCTTGTATTTTTAGGAGCTTTGAAATTGGTATCCAGTAACTTACAATTAGAGCATAGAGACAATATAACGTCAAAAGCATAACCGCCTCATACCAATATATTACACCATCAAGAAGCGACAAGAATAATGCCCCAACCGCAAATATGTAGTAAAGCATATCTCGAGTAACGCTATGCCAAGTCAAGCTTTTGGTTGAATACCAGCTAGATGCCCCAACTATGAATAATACACTGAATAAGGCTGACCCGATAACAGCTCCTGGACCAAGAGCAGCAATCTCAGAGAACTTTTTGCTATCGTTAGCTTGAATCGCCAAGACAAGTGAAATTAGAGAAACTGATAATTCTGGTGCCGAGGAAACAAAGGACGTCAGCGCTCCCGTCTGATCATCCGATAGCTTGAGCTTGTCTTTGATAATGTAAATGATTGGGATTAAAAACTTATCAACGGTGATCGCAAGAATATAAAGAGTTGCTAATATACCGATAACTAGCAACAACGAAATTAAGAATAGAGACATAATACCAAGTATTAACTAATTTAGCCAAAAAAGCAAGTTGACTAATCTAATATTATATCCCAGCTTATATCTAATATGCAAACACTCAAAAATTCTTTAGCTATTTACGATATTGGCGTTGGTGGACTTTCGATAATTCCCCACATCCGCAAGTTTTTACCCGAGATAGCCATTCATTACTTTTGTGATAGTCAATTCTTTGTCTATGATTCCACAACTGGATTTAGCCAACTGCAAGATCGCTGCCGTAAGGCCTCCAAAACAATGTTCGATATGAAGTCAAATCTGGTTGCTCTAGCTAGTCACACAATGACACTCTCAAGCTTGGAGGAGTTAATGTATCGCTGGATTCCAACTGAATATGCAAGTGCTGGTAAAGCTGTTATTGGAGTTAGACTATCCCTTGGACAAGATTTATTCGAGCGGCATTGGCATCTACGTGATGAAACAGGGTTATTTCTTATGTCCCACGCCTGTATTAGAACGGGCTATTACCAACAAGAATGCCTAAAAAAAGGTTTTAACAACGCCATCTTTGTACCTTCTGATAAGCTTAACACCGCAATTGAATTCGGTGATAGTCTTGCTGTGGATATCGCACTCAAGGAGGTCTTATCTCCTTTCATCAGTCTTCTTGATAAGGTTAAGTATGTTGTACCAGGTTCTACTCATTTTGAGCTAATTGGAGATAAGCTTAATAAGCACTTCGGTAAAGATGTGATGATTATTATGTCAGCCGCCGAAATTGGCCACAACATTGTAAAATATATTAATAAGCACCCTGAATTCAAGGTTGACAGTGGAATCACCAAGTATTACACCAATGGCCCAGTCGAACAGTTCAAAAACCAGATAAAGAAATATACTGGCGAAGAAGTCGAACCCGAGCAGTTCGTGGTTAAGCTGAATTAACTGATTTTTATTTTACATTTTTTAGAAGTTCTTCTCTTAAAGATTCGCTAATATAATTAGTTACCTTCCCATCTTTTGTTTCGCTAAATAAGATCTTAACCTTTCGCAACAATGCTATATTCTCTTTTGACAGACCCGAAGTTGGCACTTGTACACCATAAAACAATAAGATCTTTCTGAGATCACTTTCATACCTCTGCAAATTAAGGAATGTCTTACCACCTTCGACATAAGTTGGTATAATTTTGACTATTTCTACTGGCTTTTGAGCTTCAGGAGTTTGGGTGTCGTTTTGAGTTGATTGAGGTTTTAGTCCAGCTGAGTTAATTGCCTCTTCAATACTACGAGTGATGGTTGTTTTTTCAGGGGAGTTAATCAAAGCTTTTATCTCCTCAAGTTTTGCTTGGCACCCTTGTTTTAAAATATCAATTGGAACTTGGGTAATTGTTGGAACTCCTTTTATGTCAGTTGTAACGATAGACTTAGTTATTGGAGTATTTTTAAGACTTGTTGGGTTAGACGCCTGAGCAACTACTTTGATCTCGCTTGGGTTTACCATTGGATAGATTGCAAGTACACCCGTAACTGAAATTACAGCTGTGAAGGCATGTGTGAATAAAGAACTTACCCAATCAGGTTTTTTTTCTTTTGGTTTAGGGTTTTCTGTTGATGAACGGAACATATAGTAAGTAATAGATTAGAATTTTGGTAACCCTAAACATATTTACCACTCTTTGTCAACCTAGTTATACTAATATAATTCAACTAAACTCCTTGCTATTAGTTATTAATAGCGATATAATTTTAGTCTTAGTCGAGAGCTTCTAAACCTTTTTTGACCATTTCGTGTCCGTGGAGGTTCTTATTGATTAGTCTGATATTCTCGCTTGGGTGATTACGCAGGAAAATCTTGGTAGCTTCTTCTAATTCTTCTTTCTCGATATTAGAACTGTAAAAAATCACAATATTATCAAAGTCCGCCATAGACTTCTGAGCAAACAGATGGTGAAGACTGACAAAGGTCTCTTTGAGGATGTGCTTATCAGCTTCCGATTTCCATTGACCTTCATTACCGCCGACAATTTTACCTCGTCCAGTGGCAAAAGTATTCCAATTCTCCTCAGCCTCCTTGTGCGAGACAATACGGTCGTTATCAATAACTTGATTAAACAGAAGCGTCTCACCGTCATATTCATAGATATTGGACTCATTTTCACTAATTGTAACTACAATTTTTTTGTTTGGGTTTGGGTTTGGGTTTTTAGTCATAATGAGATTATTATAACCTATATATATACTTTGAGCAATTCTGTTGACAACAACTTACAAGACTTTTATTTTATCTTTATGACCACCTCTCCAAAAACTACCCAATTCCAGACCTCAATCAATGATGGATATACTTTTGATTGCCAATCAATTACCATCGGTGGTGCTGTCTTAGATGCTCAAGTAGTACCAAATACCCTAGTCAAACTCCCCCTCACTACAATGAATCGCCACGGTCTAATCGCCGGAGCAACAGGAACAGGAAAAACCAAAACCGTCCAAAAAATCATAGAATCCTTAAGTGAAGCTGGTGTCCCAAGTCTTGTACTAGATATCAAAGGTGATGTCTCTGGCATAAGCAAAGCAGGCGATACCAGTAACCAAAAAGTCATCGACCGTTCTAAGCTCCTTGGTATAGAATGGTTAGCCAAAAAATACCCTGTAGAATTCCTCACAATCTCAGCGACCAACGGAGTTAAGCTACGAGCTACTGTAACTGAATTCGGACCAAATCTGTTTTCTAAGATGCTAGATCTTAATGAGACTCAGGAATCTGCTATCGCAATGATATTCAAATACTGCGATGATCAAGCCTTGGCTCTTCTAGACCTGGCAGATCTTAAGGCGGTTCTACAATACTTACTCAGTGATAACGGCAAAGACCAAATCACGCTCGAATACGGCAATGTCAGCCCAGCAACTACTAGTACAATCCTGCGAAAAGTGGTTGAATTAGAATCAACTGGTGGCAATCTCTTCTTCGGTGAGAAGTCCTTTGAAGTTAATGACTTACTTAGATCCACTAGCCAAGGGCTAGGTTATGTTAATATTATGCGGGTATGTGATATTCAAGGTAACCCTAAGCTTTTTGCAACCTTTATGCTTGCTATTTTGGCGGAGATTTATACTACTTTCCCAGAAGTTGGAGACATTGATAAGCCAAAACTTTGTCTATTTATCGACGAGGCTCACCTTATTTTTGACCAAGCCACCCCAACATTACTTAATCAGATCGAAATGACGATTAAGCTAATTCGTTCAAAAGGAGTTGGAATATATTTCATTACTCAGAACCCAATGGATGTTCCAGAATCCGTCCTAGCTCAGCTCGGGCTAAAGATTCAACACAGCCTTCGTGCCTTCACAGCTAACGATCGCAAAGCTATCAAGATGGCAAGTGAGAACTATCCACTAAGCGATTACTATAAGATAGATGAATTAATAACCAATCTTGGTATCGGTGAAGCTCTAGTAACCGCCCTTAATCTTAGAGGTAATCCAACACCCCTAGTACACACAATGATTATTCCACCAAGTAGTCTTATGGGTACAATTACCGAACAAGAGCTCAGTGAACAAGTCAATCAATCGCAATTAGCTGCCAAATATAATCAAGTTACAGACCGAGAATCTGCTCTCGAAATCCTAAAGGCTCGTATGCAACAAGCCGTAAGTAACCCAGTCAACAATACTCAAGTCGAACCAACAGAACCAACTCTAACCAAGAACCCATCCAAAGCCAAGGAAGAACCCTCGATGATCGAATCCCTTGCCAGCAACAGTATCTTCAAGAGTGTAGGTCGCTTGGTAGCGACTGAATTAACTCGGACAGTTCTTGGAGCGCTTGGCTTAAGAGGAAAGCGAAGGTAAGAATTATTACCCCCTACATACATATCGTTTACTTTTTGCCATACTATTTTGCGAGTCACTTCCATAATCTAGTTCCGTAAGTTCTAACTTAGTTTTAAGACTAAACCAGAGTAACGCATTAACTACAAAATCACGTTCGTAATAATTATCATACAAGCTATTAGCATAATGCGTTGGCTTATTTTTTAAGATTTCTAAATCAACCCCTAAGTATTCAGATGATTGTATCTCATAATCTTTCAATGTTTGAGTAACCGCTTTTTTAAAGGCTTTTACTTGGTCTTTTTTTTGCGAAAAGTCTTTATTAGTATATATTATGTTTAATATATCATTAAAATTATTAGCATTTAATATTTGCTTCCCAAACTTAGGATTAGCTAAAAAATAAGCAATTATCCTTACACTAAAATAAATGAAAGCTTCCCATGTTCTTTCAGAAACTAATATGGTTTCTTCGTCAGAAAAGCGTACTGGGATAGTAATTTTATTTGATTTTTTTGAGTTTAGAGCATTTTGCACCAATTGCGAATGAGTTATAAGGTCATATAGACCTTCACTGTTAACATAGAGTATTACCTTCCCTTGTGTAGGAATGATAAGATGACCTAACTTATCTAGTTGACGTGCGTCAACTTTACTTTTTTCCATAATTTTCGTTAGTAATTTAAATTTGTGATTTTTTTGGTACAGGTTATCTGTCTTTTAGACGCTCTTTGGTATCGCGGATGAATTGGATGGCATCGTTAAGATTAGAAATAACTATTTCGAGATATTTTTCACTTTCTTTGGTGCTATTGAAGGTTGGGATACCAGAACCCTTGAACTGGATCTTACTAATGTAACGCGTGGCGGTGTTAGTGTGCGTGATCGTGTCCATCGAGATATAAATTTCCTCAACATGAAACTTGGAAGCAAGAATTGCCTTACTTAACTCGGCCTGTTTCTGAAGAAAATGACTATCGTTAGGTAAAATATGTTGTACCTGAGAAGCATTGTTGTGATACTGAAGAATGAACTTTGGCTTGGATAACAATCCATTGTCTTGAGCCATATTGTTACTGTTAATCATACTGAATTACTTCTAATAAACAAACAGTAAGCTGTCAAATTCGCTGTCAAATTTATTCAATTTTTGGCATTGCTTAACAACTATAGATACTATTAAATCTATGAATCATTAGCTTTAACGAAATATCAAGCATTTCTTTAGTTTTAGAATAACATTTA
>JAYWGL010000024.1:0-8989 GCA_043778275.1 Minisyncoccota bacterium | reverse complement strand
TGAAAGACTGGTAGAGAGTTTAGAGGCTATGACCTTGCTTGCAGGAATAAAGTTACGGTTGTGATGTGGGGTAGGTGGATTAACTAGACAGGTTCAAGTGATATAGTAGATTGGATTCTAGTAGAAATTAAAGATACGGCAGGAACAATAGTCCAGAAGAAAGCCGCTCTAATTAAATCCAATGGTATGATTATAGAAGCTGATGGAACTAACCCAACAGGACTTAACCTAAATGGTTCTATTACCCCAGGTAATTATAAAATTATTCTAAGACATAGAAATCATCTTGCTGTAGCCTCTGATATTCCAGTAAATCTAATTACAGGAACTAATCCACTAGATTTTACTACCTTTGACTTTAGTACTAATACCAATGTCAAGTATGGTAATCAATCTCTATTAGAACCAGGTGTCTATGGACTAAGAAAAGCTAATGTTAATGGTAGTAATGCTATTAACTCCCAAGATAGAAGAACGATGAAACAATCTACTGAATCCACAGGTATCTACTCTAAATATGACCTTAATCTTGATGGAGTATATAACTCCCTAGATCGTGTTATCTCTAGGTTAGAGGCTGATGCGGTGGAGACATTGTAGCTATGAATCGTTACTGATTTGAAACCTCCCCAGTTTTTTTACTGGGGTTTGTGGCTTGACAATAAATATCATAAATACTAGTTTTGTAGTAAATTAATAAGTTAAATCTAATTTTAATCTAATATATTATGAACCCAAAGCACGAAAAACTAAAAAAGTTACTTTCTTCTATCACGGTAAGCGGAACTTCCAAAAATGGTAAAGTTACTGTAACTATTAATGGTGAGCAAAAAATCCAGAGTATTATTATCGATCCAGCTCTTATTGAATTCGTTTACGAAAACTTTATTAAGGAAGGAAAGCCTGACGCTCTTCTAGGAAAGGCAATTATCGAAGCCTTCGAAAAAGCTGTTGAAGATGTCCAAAAAGCGGTTGTAACTCAACTACAACAAACTGGCGGAATCAACGACCTTATGGGTATGCTTAAAGATGCTGGTAATATCTAATTTATATTTAGGATTGTCCTTGTAAAAAATTCACACTTCATTTATTTGGAGTGTTTTTCTTTGGCTTGACATTTAGCTTGTCTTCAATGATTATTGGTTAATATCAGTCTTTACGCTAGTTTTTATGTCCCAAAATTTATCTTATCAGAGCCAATTTGATCAATGCACAAGCGTTAGTCAATGTATAGCTACAAAAGAATCCTTGCTAAAAAGTAAAGAGCTGGCCGATCTTCTTAATCAGTTAAAACTTGGTACTTCAGACCAAAAAAAAGTACTAGGCAGTCAAATCACAGCTATGAAATCGAGCATAACTGACGCCGCCGACACCAAAATTAAAGAACTACAAGCTATCGCTCAACAAGATAATTATATCGAGTTTGATCCAACTTTTGGTTCCAATGAATTTGAAAAAACTAGAACTGGTTCGATTCATCCGATTATACAAGTTAGTAATGAGATTGTAAGTATTTTTCAACGACTTGGGTTTGATATTTATGATTCTACTCAGGTAGAGAGTCAATGGTATAATTTTACCTCGGTTGGTACTCCTGATTATCACTCTGCTCGTGGAATGCAAGATACATTCTTCTTAGCCCAAGAAGATGAACGGGGTGAAAAGTATGTTATGCGTACTCAAGTAACCTCCAACATCTGTAAATACGCCCAGAGTCATAAACCTCCTTTTAGGGTTGTGTTTCCAGGGCTGGTTTTTCGGGCGGAGAATATGGATTCAACTCATGACATTAATTTTCATCAACTTGATATGTGGATGGTTGATAAGCAGGTTAGTATTAGTCAATTAGTCACCCTCCTCCAAAAAGTCTTCCGCGAATACTTCGACGATCCTGAGTTACAGATTCGACTTAGACCAAGTTATTTCCCGTTTACTGAACCTTCCTTTGAGATTGATATCTATGCAAAATGGTTCAAAGGTGGTAAATGGATTGAAGTAGCTGGAGCTGGGCCAATTCATCGTCAAGTTATCAAGAATATGGGACTGGATGACACTGCATACCAAGGGATAGCCTTTGGGTTAGGTCTTACACGGCTGGTTCAGATGAAGCTTCAGATTACGGGTATAACTCAATTCTATAATGGGCAATTAAGCTTTTTAAGAGGGGAGTAGAGATTCCGAAGTTTTTTTTAATGATTTTATGCTAGCTATTAACCACGCCACTCTTGCCACCGCTACTGCCCTTGGATTAAGCATTTATTTTGAGAGACCATTTTTTTTGCCGTTGCTTCTTTTTGTGATTTTTGCTGGAGTTTTCCCTGATATTGATCATCCTGGTAGTGAGCTGGGTCGTTATTTTAAGCCCGTTGGTAAATTTTTACCTCACCGCGGTATTACACATTCTATTCTTGGAGTTGGAATTTTTGTTGGACTCATATATCTTTTATTAGGGCAGAATCAGTACTTTACTTATTTTTTGATTGTGGCAGCGATCTTCGGTAACTATCTTCTCCAAAAAATCCTCCAAAAATACATAGGCTCCATAGACGAGATTACCAAGAATATTATATCAGAAAAGCAAGTTAATTTTGCCCTGCATATTCTCAATATTGGAATTAATTTTGTTCTGGTAGGTTTGCTTTTTTTGGTCTGGAATCAGAATCTTAGAATCGAAATAGCTTACCTACTAGGTATCGGTTACATTGCTCACTTGATCGGTGATTGGGTGACTATCGAAGGCATACCAATTTTCTTCCCCTTCAAATGGAAGTTTGGGCTGAAGCTCTTTCGTACAGGTTCTGGAGTGGAGACTTTTTTGGGCTTTTGCTTAGTCGGCTTGAATGGGTATCTATTATACAAATACTCCCAAAAATTCGATGTCAGTTCCATTACCTACTGGACACAGTATATTAGCGTTGGGTAGAACCTGGGATTTACTAACTTTTCAAATAAATCAAAAGTTCTTTTTTACACTTAAGAGCCTGCTCAGTGATTAAATCAGTTAAAGTTGGATTTAGGTCGTAGTAACTTGCTTTAGCGTCCCCCCTCATATTTGTTTGCCCTGCAATATCAATAATTAAAGCTGTGGGGTTTGTAGTTCCATCAGGTCTTGTCCATCCACCCTCCTTGGCAAATAGCTTCCATTCATCACTTGGTACTTTTTTTAGTTCAGATAATATATTTTCGGCAATTTCCTTATAAATTAGAAGCTCAAAATGCTCAGCAGCTCGAATGAATGAAACTAGAATTAGCCCACCCTCATTTTGAAGGCATTGAGACCAACCTCCGTTACATACTTCAGAATCTACAGTTAAAACTACACAAAAATATATTATAGTATATAAATTATACGAATTATCTATTTCATCTCCATCATCTTCTATTTCTTCTTCATAGCCATCTGCGATATTTATAGATTTAATATAATCGTCAAAACTAAAAATGCTGTTAGCTATTTCACCTATATTTTCACCTGGTTTTATCCATTCTTTAAAGAACTTATCTTGGATTTTTGATAAAATTTGAAGAATTTCTTCTTTTTCTTTTTCTCCCTCTGGCTTATTATTCCATTTCCACCAGCTGTAACTTTCAACCATAGCTCGAAAATTATCTTGCAGAGGCAGCTTTTCAATTTCCATTTTTTTAAGTATCTGCTCCAACGATATTAGCTTTTTAAGACCTTCATCTGCCTGACTTTGGATTAATTTAATGCCATATTGTTTTTCGTATTTAGTTCGGATTCCTTCAAAAATTGACATATCAAAAAGATATCCTTTTTTTGACCAATGGTCAGACTCATCAGGGGCTAAATTATATGATTTTACATCCCAATCCCAATTGTTAATTCCAGATTCTAAAACTTGTTTAATAAATTCAGTATTCATATTTAGTTATGTATTTTTTTAGATTTTACTTATCATAATCTTCTACCTAATTTTTAACTAGGTCAAGAGAATTTGTATCCCCACCTCTTAATCTCCCAAGCCAACCAAAAGCCACCATTTCACCTAAGAATACCAGAAGAACTAGCACCATCAACCCCAAAAAGTGATATGGTTCGGTAGGTAAAAAATTCATTTGCCCACCGCTAGGCGTATTCATCATATACATGTAATTACCATCAACCCAACGGTTAATAAGATATATCGGAGGTAAAGTACCAACCAAAAATAGATAGGATTGTAAAGAGGTTTGCCAATTAAATTTCAGATTCTGATTGCATAGTAACCAAAAAGATCCTGCAGCAATAAGAATGTGACTTACAAAAAACTCCAAAAATCGAAATGAAAATAAGCTTTGATTACTAGCCATATCAGGCAAAAGAATTGCAAGGAGTGCTGCCACAGGTGCCCAGTATACAGCGATTGTAGATATTTTTTTGTTACGGGTCAGAAGTGATATAGCGATTAATATAGCCGATAACGAGCATAAGTGAAATGGCAAAAATCTAGCTAAATCATACTGCCCAATTAACAGGTAATATGAGTGAAATATAATTATATGCGCAACTAAGCCACCACCAACTAAAAGCCGTTGTAAGTTAATAATCTTTTGGGATCTTGATAGAGTAATCCAGCTAACAAGTATAAATAGTAAAGCTATTATTAATAGATGGAGAGCTCCAAATAATGTAAATGTGTTGAGTTGGCTAAGCGGGGATGGGGGCATATTTTTTACACCCTAGTAATCCTCCTAATCCCATCCTGGAATACTTGGTTACTGAAGCGGTTAGCTGAGCTTTTTATGTAATTAGTATCAAAGCACTCTTCTTTGTCAAGGGTCTCAAATCGGATCATTCCATTTTTAAGACTCTCTACTTCTGGTTGATTAAAGAGAACCCCGTTTTTGCTATCCACGATATATTCGAGCGCTCCACCCTCTGCTAGGGCAATTACTGGAATACCAGCAGACAAGAATTCAATTGGCGCAATCCCGAAGTCCTCTTTGCCAGGGAATAAAAAGGCTTTACACTTAGCCATAAGATCAGTTAATTGCTCGTCGCTAGTTCGCCCTAGGATCTCGATATCGACAATCTTATCAGGGTTGGTAATTCTAAAATCGTCAATTCGCTTTTGGAGAGTAATGCGGTCAGATTCTAATCCGAAGCCACCACTTATTACTAGTTTTTTTTCTAATTCTAGACAAGCCTGGATGGCTCTATCGATGCGTTTGTGGAAGCTCACTCTACCATGCGACAGGTAAAAGTCTTCTCTTGTTTCGATATTTCTCTGAATTTCGTTAAATTTGACGATATCGACAGGTGGGTAAACAATAGTTGATTGAGTAGTGTATTTGTCCCAGACTTGGAACTGGGTATATTCAGAGTTAGAGATTGTTATAGCTCCTTGTTTTTTTAGATAATCGATGGCACTGAGATCAAGGGGTCTGAGTAAAAATTGAAATACGGAGAGGAAGACTCGCTTAAATAAGCTTAAGTGTTGATAATTATCAACTGGAACTAGGTTATGAAGATATCGGGTTGGAGTATGGATATAATGAATTATCTTGTAACAGTTATGGAAGCGAACTTGTTTCCCACAGTCAGTTGAGCTAATAAGTACGCAAAAATAGTTTTTTACAGTCATTAATCTCATCGCAATAGGATAGAGCCAAAAGAGATGCTTGGCAAAGCGTCCAAAAATTCGACCCCCCTCCTTGTTCTTAATATTAAATAAAGATTGAACGAAACTGGTTTTAATACGACCTTGTTCATCGGCTTCTTGAAAGACTGGGGAATCACTAAATTTTTCTGGGAAATAAAAAGCGGTATATAGATTAGCCTTTGGGTACATTATAAGCCACTGTTCTACAACTTTTTCGGCACCCCCGAATTGAAATAAAAAATCGTGGACTAAAGCTATTTTGAGATTCATATAGAGATTGTAACTTGCTCCAAAAACGAGCTAAAAAAAAACAGGATAGACCTGTAATTATTATTAAATATTTGGTGCGCGAGAAGGGACTTGAACCCTTATACCTTGCGGCGCTAGCTCCTAAGGCTAGTGTGTCTACCATTTCACCACCCGCGCTGCTGTTAATGTAACTTAAGTAAAGATAATTAAAGTTTTTTTGTCAAAGTCATAAGACTTACTCAGCTCTATCGTTGTTCATAATTTTACTATTTGGTTTGTAATCAAAGCAGACTCTGGTATTGATTGGAATTGCAGTGTAATCGAGCTTTAGTTCGACCATATCTTTTTGCTCATTGTTAATTAAGAATCTTTGTTCGGTTTTGTAATATACACTTCTGTTTCCAGCTACATCTACTTTTTTACCTGTAGGTCGAAGATAAGTTCCACATAACTTCTGGGTTGGGGTTATTAAGTCAGTTCCAAGAAAATAGAAGACAAAGGGGCTTACTAAAACCATAAAAATAGACATTCCAACAAAAATACTTACAAGAGCAAAAGCCAAACTCCCAGGAACAGAGAAGCTTGATTGTCCTGATTTTAAACCCTTCAAGAACTGGAATAATCGTACGAAGTAAAGACAAATAACAAAAACTCCAAAAACTAGCGTAGCAATAAAAAAAACAAACATTATGCCAATATAGAAGTCAATTGAGCGGTTAATTAGAAAACTTAGACCACTTATAATTATGAACCCAATAACTAAACTGCCGATTATCTCCAACGGATAACTGATTAACTGACTTGACCAGGTTTTAAGATATTCTGGGTAAAAGTAAGTTTTATTATCAACTTCAGGAGATGGAGAATTTGTGTCGTCTTTTCTAGCTTGTTGCTCTTTTTCCAACTTTTCAATTTGTTTCTTCTTGGAGTTGGTTTGAGATTTTTTAAAATAATCTTTAATTTTCTGGAACATATTATTACCCACGGTACCCCTTGATAATTCTATCGATTTGGTTTGACCAGTAAATTTTGGTTTGATTTTGGTTATCGACCATATTTTCGGTGGTGATTACGCTTTTTAGGACAACTTTTCTTCTTTTTTTTGGGATTTCGATGTGGTCAATCCCTGCTAAGAATCTACCAGTTGGAGAATCAGCATTCTTGATAATCTCTTCTGGACTACCTGTGGCTACTATTTGACCACCATTGACACCAGCTTTCGGCCCAACATCTACTATAAAATCACTATTCATAATAGTTTCTTCATCGTGTTCTACTACTAAGACTGTATTTCCTAGATCTCGCAGCTTCTTAAGCGTGCCTAGAAGTTTGGTGTTATCTCGCTGGTGTAGCCCAATAGATGGCTCATCTAAGATGTAGAGAACCCCTGTTAAACCAGATCCGATTTGGGTTGCCAGCCTTATTCGCTGTGCTTCACCACCTGATAATGTATCAGCACTTCGCGATAGTGTAAGATATTCTAGGCCTACATCTTGCAGGAACTTGAGGCGAATAACTACTTCTCGTAGTATCATCCTGGAGATTTCTGCTTCGGTCTTTGTTAAGTTACCATCAGATATAAGAATTGTGAACCAACTTAGGGCGTCTTTTATGGATAGGTGAACTACATAATTAATTGATCTATTATCTATAGTTACTGAGAGGGCTTCTGGTTTTAGTCGAGCGCCCTTGCAATCTGGGCAGGCTTTTTTATTCATATAGCTTTCTATATCTCGCCTAGCTGCGTCAGAAGTTGTGTCTTTGTAACGGCGTTTTAGATTGATAACAATCCCTTCGAAGCTCTCGTTACCATACAGGACTATGTCCCGAACTTTTTGAGGAAGTTTATTCCAAGGCTGTTCCAGCTCGAAGTTATATTTGACAGCTAAGGTCTGGAAGGTTTTGGTTAGCCAGCCTCCGCTAAGACTCATACGAGAAATTGGCTTGAGACAACCTTCTAAAATACTTAGACATTCATTAGGGACGATTAATTTAGCGTCAATTTCTGTAACAACGCCTAGTCCATTACAGGTACTACAAGCTCCGTGTGGGCTATTAAAACTAAATAATCGAGGTTCAAGATTATCTGGCGTTCCGTGTCCATTAGGGCAAGCTCGGTTCTTGTTAACGTGGATTAATTGCTTAGCCTTGTCTTCTTCTTCAATTTTGAATATAAGAGCTTTACCGTTACTGTATTTCATCGCAGTTTCTAGCGAATTCATAAGGCGTATCTTATTATCTTCACTCAAAGTAACGCGATCTATAACCACTTCAATAGTGTGTCTTAGCTGCTTGTTAAGTTGAATTTTTTCGGCTTCTTCAATTAGGATTATATCACCATTAATTCTGATTCGACGAAAGCCATTTTTCTTAGCCTCATTTATATATTGTTTATGAATACCTTTTTGGTCGGTTACTACGGGAGATAATACAATTACAGTGGTTGTATCTAGCTCTTTGACTAGGCGATTGGAGATACTTGTGATTGATTCATTGGCAATTATAGCATCACAGATTGCACAGTGTTGTTTACCAATTTTGGCATATAAAAGCCTAAGATAATCATAAATTTCGGTAATAGTACCGACGGTTGAGCGTGGATTTTGGGAAGTGGATTTTTGGTCGATAGATATAGCTGGAGATAGTCCGTCAATGGATTCCACATCTGGTTTTTCTTTTAGTCCGAGGAATTGGCGAGCGTAAGAACTTAAGCTTTCAACATATCGTCGTTGCCCTTCTGCGTAGATTGTATCAAAGACAAGACTTGATTTACCGCTACCAGATAGTCCACTAAAAACAACCAACTTGTTCTTAGGAACAATTACAGATACATTCTTAAGATTATGCTCTTTAGCTCCGCGAACCGTAATGTAGGAATTAGGATTAGGGACAAAAGTGGTATTGCTAAGAATATCAGGAGAGTTAAGCTCTTTTAGACTTAAGTTATTTAGATGATTTAGTTCTGTTATAGTCGTCATACCAGTATAGATGTTATAAGGGTACAATGATTAACTTTGGCTAGATTGTCAAAGGGTGTATGAACCTGTCTAGTTAATCTTGCCCAATATTAAAGCCTTGGTTTAGATAAGGCATTATGAAGTACTTTATCACCAAGACTAAATTTAGTAAAATAAGTA
>JAYWGL010000023.1:0-9015 GCA_043778275.1 Minisyncoccota bacterium | reverse complement strand
ATCAGTTAACAAGTACTTTATCAAGATCTATTAATGGTTATTTATCCAACTACTTTAGAGCTATCTTTAGGTACTGTTTTAGGAATATTGGTAACTATAATTTAATTTCGTAATTGGGGCTAATTACTAATATTCTTTAGTAGTTTAGAAAAGAAGTGAATTACCCAAGGCAACTGACAAAAGACTACAATGTTACCAGTTGTTGCACTTTGGGATATTTAGTGTTGCACTTTGGATTGGAATGGAAGGGTATAAAATTTACAATAATAACAAAATAAATCATAGTAACGATTATATCTAACAAATTATCCAGATTAATATGAATCTAATCCTAGCTTTTGGTGTTGTCGTTTTCTTTTTCTCAACTATCTACTTTTTGATCAAGCCCAAATCAGAACTAAATACGCCGTTTGTTGTGAGTTTTATAACTTTGATTTCCTACCTTATTATGCTTGAGGGCAACCTTTTGGTTGGGAGCCCTGAAACTGGGATTTATTGGACTCGCTGGATTGGATACGCTCTAAGCTGTCCGCTCCTAATGTACACAATAGGAAAAAAGCTGAATTATAACACAAACCAAATCATAATCAATATGTTTTTGACAGCCATGGTTATGTTAACTGGAGCTTGGGCAGGACTGAGCACTAATGAGTATAAATGGATATTTTTTAGCTTAAGTACTTTTGCTTTTAGTCTTCTAATTGCCCCAATCTTGAAATCTGACTCTAATAACCGACCTCAAATTCTGCCCTTTATTATTATAGGTTGGTGTGGTTTCCCGCTTATATTTTTACTATCTTATGAAGGCTTTGAACTGATAAAAAATAATCTAACTTTACCAATTTACCTCGGTCTAGATATTTTTACAAAAATCGTATTTTACCTTCGCTATTCAAAAAATAATCAATAGTTAGCCACTCGTTCTTGACTAATAAAGACATAGCTACTAGTATTGAGTTATAGACTCTATGCTCAGCCTCGCCCACACTCGACAAATATGGAAAACCGCCTTTTTGCCTTTTCTCGACATTGCAAACTTACTTATCGCTGCCGCTCTGGCGTACTGGATTCGCTACGACTTGTTGGATAATACCCTCAATCCTATAAAACGCATTTTTGGCTGGCAATATGTCCAGCTATCAATTATTGTCAGTCTTGGTATTTTGGCAATTTGGGTTATTATGGGTCTTTATAGGGTTTTTAATAAGCCTAGCTTTTGGCAAACGGTTATCAATATTAACATAGGTATCTGGCTTGGTATGCTAGGATCCATAACTTATCTCTACTTTAATGAGTATGTTAGAAGTAGTTTTGAGACTGGTGGGTTCGATATTTCTAGATTTGTTCTTGGTATTGTTGGTTTCTTGGCGGTGGGAATGGTTTTACTAGGTCGCTTAATGGTCTGGTATCTCGAAAAACTCTTCTACTATCTTCGCCCTCAATCCAAAACCCAAATTGCCCTCATTGGAAAACAGAATCTAGATCTCATCAGTGAATTATCAAGTCGAGTTGATATTAGTAAGATTTATAGCTTCACGACTCTCAATACCAAAAATTTTAGCCAACTACAAAACCTAGTCTTTGGCAATAAGCTTAGTGAGATTTACCTGTACTCTCTTAATGACTCTGAGCTGGAGTCTGAACTTGCCATCCTTGCTGAGCGTCACAAAGTCCGCTTCGTCTTTAGCCCTCAAGGCTACGAAATCCTAAAAGCCTTCCGAGTCAGACCGCTCCAGATTCGCGGGCTTTACTTTTTTGAAATGTATTATTCTGCTCTAGAAGGCTGGCCTGTTGTAATGAAAAGAATTTTTGATTTGGCTTGCTCACTCGGTTTTATTGTTGTTTTTGGTTGGCTATATCTACTTATTGCTATTGCTATTCGCCTTGATTCCCCTGGCAATGTCTTCTATTCATCTGAGCGAGTGGGACCCAATGGGCAAGTCTTCAAGATGTTTAAGTTTCGTCGGTTTAAGTCTGAGTACTGTACTAGCGAATTAGATCCCAATGCCAAAAAAGCCCTAGAATATGAACAAGAGCTTATAAAAAAAGGTGGTAAAGCTGCCGATCGCGGAGCCTTATACAAGATTAAAGACGATCCTAGAATGACAAAAATTGGTAAATTCTTAGAGCAGACCTCCCTAGATGAGATACCTCAGTTCTTCAATGTAGTAATTGGCAACCTCTCATTGGTCGGACCAAGAGCCCATCAGCCGCGTGAGGTAAAAAAATATACCAAATCTCAATATAAAGTCCTCAATATCAAGCCTGGGATTACTGGTTTTGCCCAGATTAATGGACGCTCAGATCTCAGCTTTGACAAAGAGGTAGAATACGATACTTGGTATGTAGAAAACTGGAACTTTTGGTTAGATATAATTATCCTTATAAAAACCCCATTAATAATCCTTTTCAAAAAACACGGAAATTAGTTCCGCTTTGTAACCTCTAAAATATCGAAGATAACTTCAGTCTCTCGCTCGAAGATTGAAAGCAGAACAGTAATTTTGGCGTTGACCGGATCTAGACCTGAGATTTTACCATACATTTCTTTGAATGGACCGTCAACTACGCTCACTACATCACCAACGCGATACTTGATATTAGCACTTGCTAATTTATTATCTGCAGAATCTTTGCGGAGTTTTTCTTTTAGGTTTTCGATATAACCTTCTTCTAGTGGGACAGCTACATTACCAGTGGCGGCGATCCGAGATACATGAGGGGTATTCTGAAGGGTGTAACCAGTCTCTCTATCAAGAGTCATGTTAATATAGATATAACCTGGGTAGATTTTTTCTTCTTTTTCTTTTCGAACGCCTTTGGAATCTAGCTTGATAATCTTTCGGGTTGGGATATAAATTTCGCGGATTTTTTCTTGAAGAGATAGATTAGCTATCTTTTGGTCTAGGATTCTGCGGACTGCATCTTCAAAGCCAACATATGTTTGAAGTACATACCACCTTGGCTTACCTGAATCCATTAGAATAAAATCACCAGCTGTCTCTATATCGTAAGAGTTGTTAGATTTGTTAGTTGTCATAGTATAAATGAGGGTAAATAACGAGATAAATCAAGTAAAGCTCGTCAATTAGATACTAGAAATAAAACTAGTATTTCAGTATTTGTCAATTTAAGGGCTAATTTGTCGCGATTGACAAAAGACTAGCTCTAAATAATCATTAATTCATATGACTATGAATATGGATGTAAATATGACTTTAAGTACCTTGGATTTTTTGACAAGCTGGTTTTTGAACTTGGGACGTGATTGGGGCTATTTGGCTGTTTTTTTTGGGGCGATTGCTGACTCTCTAATCCCGATTGTACCTTCGGAACTAATTTTTGGAGCGGCTGGATTCTGGGTTTATAGCGGATATCTCAATATCTTCTTGGTAATCTTTCTGGCTGTCCTTGGTAACCTTTTGGCCTCCGCACTCTTTTGGTGGGCTGGGAAAGTTTTTGGAACCCCCTTTATCGAAAAATTTGGTAAATATTTAGGCTTCGGGAGTGATGATTATAACCGTGCCGAAAAGCTTTTTGCCCGCTGGGGTTATTGGTCGGTCTTTTTCTGTCAATTCGTACCGCTTCTGCGCTCGCTTATTTCAATCCCATCGGGAGTATTGCATCTTAAGTTCCGTCCCTTTATGATTGCCACAGGACTCGGGGCTGCGGTCTGGTCAACGGCCCTAATTGCCACTGCTTATCAACTCGGGGCAAACTGGATGACAATTGGAACTTGGCTGGATCAATATGGTAAGCCCTTTACTTACGTAGTGGCGGCAATTGTACTGGTTGCAATAATAATCTGGTATCTAAAAACCCACAAAAAACCAAGTAAAAAAGAATTAACTAAATAAAAGTTATGAAAAAACCAGATTTAACCCAATCCCTCGGTAATGGAATTAATAGAGTAATCAATCCAAATATTCTGGATACGGTTTTAACTGTACCAACACAAACAGAACCCGCCAAAAGCCTGTTCAATAACTTTCTAGGGGGAGGGGTATCAGTAAATGAAGATGGTAATTTAATATTAAATGCTCAAGCCCGCCCAAACAAACAAATTTTTGGTGAGTTTGCAACTATCGACAAAATCAACGAAGGGGATCTAGAATCTAGGATGTACAGGGTAAATGGGTTAGCTCCAATGGATATAGCTAAAATCTATATAGAACAACTAGAGATCTACAAATCCCTTCTAGAAAATATCCCAAGTAGCAATGAAGAAGTAACAATCCCAAATTACCTCAATGTAAAAGCAATTGACGGGCTAAATGATGACTATAATCAATTATTTTTAGAAATTGATCAAAAGGACAAAGACTGGAAAGAATCCAAAACTCGCGTCCGAGGCTTCATAGCGGGACTGAGGGAAAAAGCTGTAAAAAAACTAACCGACAAAAGTACAACTATCTCAAAAACCCAACTAGAGATTACCAAGCATCTCAAATGGATCCTTGCAGGAGCTAAGAATAAACCCCTCGGTGCAACTGCCCAGTCTATAATCAGCTATGCCCAAGATGTCTTAATTCCACACTTGGCTGGCAAGGATGTTTTTGATCAAGAGAGTCTGAATACTAACTTTTTTAGCATCGGGCAGTTCTGGTCTTATAAAGACGAAATAGGCCGCCTCACCTACACTCCGCTTACAGTCAATAATCTTGATACAGGCTATCTACCCCACTCATTGGAAATTCGCCTTCTACTTGATGGTCTCAAAAATTGTGGCCCAAGACTAGTCAATATTCAATCCGCCTATCAACTACTTTTACCATCCATAAAAAAATTCATCCACGCAAAAGCCCTCAATCAGGGTGGTATTAACTATAACCAACCAAAAGTTGAAGACCGAATCAGAATTACCCTGAATACACTTCTTATAGGATTTTATAATGATCTAGTTAATGACTTCCGTGAACCTGGGGCAAGTATAGTAACTGAAAAGCAGGAAATACTTGATTGGGTGCTTAGTTTATCTGAGGCTTAGATTGATGCAATAAGCTTCTCTAAGTAGTGTTCACTAATACCGAATTGAGCCTTGAGCTGTTGAATTTTGTTAAGAGCTTCTTGCTTGTATTCAGGGGTTAGATTAGATTTTTTGGCTAGGATTAGAGTGTTTTTGGGCGTGTGTTCCCAGTCAATAAACTCGATTACACTTGTCTTGTAACCTTGGGACTCAAGAAACAGTGCTCTGATTGTATCGGTTAGAATTTCAGCTTGCCTCTCAAAGAGTATCCCATACTTGGTAATACTACCAAATAACCCTTGAGTTTTTTTATCGCTCATATCATTGCGGATTTGGCGTTGGCAGCAAGGTGCGACTATAATAAGATCCACGCTATTTTTTATCCCAACCCAAATAGCTTCATCGGTGGCTGTATCACAAGCATGTAGGGCAATTACCCCACCAAGATTCGCCTGATCACCATAAAAATCACTAACAAAACCTTGCTGGAAACTTAGATTATCAATCTTGGATACCTCTACAATACGATTACATTGATCAACTAGTTCTTGCCGCGACTCGACCCCAATAATATTTATCTCTTTGGCATAATCAGCTAAAGCAAAAGTTAGATAACCTCGACCACTCCCCATATCTAGTATCTTAGAACTAGACTTGATATCCTTCAGAGCTGGCTTGATAAGCTCGATATATTGGTTAATTTGTTTATATTTGTGCGACATTGAGGGGATGACTTTACCAGATCTGTCAGTTAGACCAAGTTCTGAGAGGTAGATTTTGGTAACTAGATCAGTTGAGCTATTCTCTACTTCCTCACGGGCGGGTTTGCGGATGATTTTGTTTTCGCCACTCTTAGGGACTAAGATTTGGATATGCTCTAGTGTTGTAAATATATCGCAAGTACGAAGTAATTTACCAACGCCACATATTTGCCCTATTTCACGCAGCATATCAATTTCGGAAACATTCTTGGTTATGTCCTTAGTCTGATAGCGATAAACTAGGTTAAATAAGTCTTTACCTCCAACAATAACAGGCTTGATGAAGAGGTTGCGCAGGTCTTGATTCTTGTTGATTTTTTTTGAGAGGGTGATCTTGAGAAGGGTTTTGCCCTGGATAGAGGACTTAATGAGAGGAAACATATAATAGAGCCTAAGTCCTGATATACGATTGGTCAAGGCAAGTCCAGAAATTGACAAACATTAGATATTTGTATAGAATAATGAATGTTAACATTAGATATTTGTATTAAATATATCAAGTATGATTCGTAGAACTTTAGAACCAGTGATTTATAAAACCCTCTTAAATTGTAAAGATATAATAATTATATATGGGGCGAGGCAAGTAGGTAAAACTAGTTTATGCCTTGAAATACAAAAAAAATATAATCAAGATCAAGGAGATCCAAGCAATACCGCAAAGACAAGTCGATATTTTAACTGTGAAGAACAATTAGTCCAAGAAGCTTTTTCTAGTAACAGCCTATCAAAACTATTAGATCTAATTGGTGATTATAGCCTGGTAATTTTAGACGAGGCACAAACTATTCCTGATATTGGCTGGCGACTAAAATTAATTGCCGATTATAATGTCACCAGTTCTAAACCTATCCAAATTATCGCTACAGGTTCTAGTAGCTTTGAACTAGCCAATAAGATTAATGAGCCCTTGACTGGGCGAGCTGAAGTCTTTGAAATGTTCCCGCTGAGCTTAAATGAATTAAGACAAAATTTAAGTGGAGCAGAGTTAAAACATAGACTGGATGAGATACTAATCTTCGGGACTTACCCATCAATTTTTGGTCATAGTCTCGAAACAAAGAACAAAGAAATGCAAAAAGTCTTTGAGAATTACTTATATAAGGATATATTAACATACGAAACAATAAAAAAATCTACTCTACTTAGAGATCTGCTTCGGTTACTAGCTGTTCAAATCGGCAAAGAAATATCTCTAAACTCCCTAGCTCAAAAACTCAATGTTAGTATAGCCACAATTGGTCGTTATCTAGATCTACTACAACAGACTTTTATTATTTTCACGCTTCGTACCCTGAATACCAACGGTACAAAAGAGATTACAAAAGGCTTCAAGGTTTATTTTTATGATCTTGGGGTGCGAAACTATTTGATTAATAATTTTAATCCACTGGAACTAAGGGCAGATTTTGGCGAGATGTGGGAAAATTTTATTGTCGCCGAAAAAGTCAAACAAAATAGCTATACCAAGCATCAAGAATTTGGTTTTAATCAGTACTTTTGGAAGAGTTATACACGAGCAGAGGTTGACTTTGTGGAAGAAAAGGGTGGTTCATACATAGCTTACGAAATAAAATATAGCCCCAAGAAAAATCCCAAACTTCCAATAGAATTTGCCAAACAATACCCCAGTCACGAATTTAAGGTTATCAACCCCGAAAACTTTTTGGAGAGCTTTAAATAGGTAGTTATAAATATGTCGTAATCATCGGGTATTGGCTTTGACTGGAACTATGAAAAAAGCCTATATTATCTTGTTATGTCAAAAAAAGTAAATCAGCTAAAAATTGCTCTAAATGTAAAATACAGATCATTCAAAAAAGGCTTTACGACAGTTCTTGAGGGGGATCTAATTATCATCACTGGAGTAAACGGAAGCGGTAAAAGCCAGTTATTGGATTATTTACTTAACAGAAAGCCAGATTTAATGAACAATTCAGATTTCAAGCTTAATAACCAAAGGGTTAATTTAAGTTATGTTATTAAAAAATCGTTTGTCGATATGATTGGAGTTCAACCTATATCACAAACAAACCCAGCCAACTTAGCAAAAGCAGCAAAAGAAATAGCAAGTAAATTTCGAGATATAAACGAACATTACGACAAAGGGAGATCTTTCGAGAGATTTCGAGAATTAGCGGATAAAGAAACTCGACCCGGTCAATATCGAGATGACAAAGAGGTGTTTAAACAATTAAGTCATAAAGAGTCTAGGGATTTTGTTTGGCAAAGCGATGATATCTTTAATCACTATAATTTATATGGATTGATTCGCATATACCTACTAAGACGATTGAACTTTATGGCTAAAACCAATGGGGTGAGGTCAACTTTAAAAAAGAAGTTTGAAGCAGAAAATCCGCCAATTTGGGAGTCTCTTAATGAAATTTTTACGCAATTAAGTTTCGGTTATAGATTCGCTAGTAATTATGAGTTTATACCTAATAGTGTAGATTTTAAGGGTGGTCTTAATATTTTAGACCTGAATAATAAACCTTTGGAATTCGGAATAGACAGTTTATCGGATGGGGAGAAAGCTATTTTTAGCTTAGCTATAGCAGGGGCAAAAAGCAAAATGGAAAAATCTATACCCAAGATTCTTTTACTCGACGAATATGATGCGACTTTTAATCCAAGTCTGACCGAGGCTTTTTATAAAATTTTAGTTGAATTTTTTGTGAAACAGGGTGTAACAGTTATTCTCACAACACATAATCCAATCACAGCCACATTCGCTCCAACAGATATCGAAGGCAAACAAACAACATTTTACGAAATGTATAAAGAGTCAGAAAACCCAAAACGAATCGTCGAAAAAACTCAAGAAGAGGTAATGCAAATAGGCGAAGTCAAGAAAGTTTTAGAAAGGTTCTACCCTCAAATTGGTCATCTGAAGAAGATTATTCAAGATTTAAAAAAACCAATACTTGCAGTTGAAGATGAATACATCCAAATCTACAAAGTTGCATTTCTAAAAGTTAAAGATATTGATTTCACCAAAGATAATTTAGATCATATTTTTGATACTAACTCACCCTTTGAAATTATCGGTGCAAAATCTGCTGGCAGTATAACGGGTATGCTAAATATGGCGAATTCTGACTTTATGAGAAACAAAACTATTATTGGTCTGTTTGATTATGATGGAGAAGGTACAAAGCAATTTCATACCTTAATAGAAAAAAGATTGTATAGCCAACCCATCTCCCATCTAGCCACTACACTCTCCACCCTTGCCTAAATTCCTAATATCCCATTACTTATCTAAATATGAGCAGATACAGTAAT
>JAYWGL010000022.1:0-9017 GCA_043778275.1 Minisyncoccota bacterium | reverse complement strand
TGAAAGACTGGTAGAGAGTTTAGAGGCTATGACCTTGCTTGCAGGAATAAAGTTACGGTTGTGATGTGGGGTAGGTGGATTAACTAGACAGGTTCACCAATCTTTGGTTAATCTTCAATATCGACAACTCTTTCAATTAAGGTGTCATTCACGCTCAAGGTAGTTCCAGCAATATCAGTTACGATTTGGATATCTGCCTGGGCAAGAGCGTTAAATATACTAGATTTACCTACATTTGGGCGTCCTAAGAATAAGATTTTGGGTATCTTGGGTATGCGATCAACTTTGTTTTCAGTTATAGCGTCCAGGCTGTTTGCGATATCAGTTTGTCCAAGGACAAGAGGTATAGTCCAAAAGCCAAATTCTAATACTAATTTTAATTCTTTAGTATTAGTACTTACGACAACAGTTTTTGTTGAACCAAGCTTGAATTCTTTTATTAGTTCAATAATATTTCCTTCACTAAGCGGTAGATCCATCCCATCCTTGAAGTATTTGATTAGCTTGGAGTTGCGATAATCTTCGATACTGACACCGGCGAGCATATAGAAGAGTTGAACCCGCTTGCTGTTGGCTTGAGTGAAAAATTCTTTAATACTACTGACTTTGGCGATTTCTTCAAGCTGGTATTCTTCTTCAGTTTCTTCTTGGATTTCTTCTTCTACCTCTTCGTCTTCTTGATCATCTTGATTTTTTACTTCATCCTCATCCTCTTCCATAAGACCGCCTCCAAAATCTTCACCCTCATCATCTTCTTCGTCCCATTCATCATCACCCTCTTCAGGATTGGTTTTATTACTATCGATATTAAGCTCAAAGTTCTCAATAAGCTCAGGGGTGATTTCAATAATTACATTATCAATTGGATTGATAGTTGGATTTTCGAATAACTCGGCTTCTTTGGCGGTAATTGCTCTGAACAAATTAGTTCCTTCTTTCCCTGTGTCACGAACAACGGTAAAGCTACCATCAAGATTTTTTTTGACGATTTTTGTTTTTTTGTTTTTTTCGCGTTTTTCTTCTTCTACATCGGCGTAATAGTCAGCGTAAGCATTTTTTTGGAAGCCAATTTTTTGGAGCCCTTCCACGATCATATCCATCAGAATATCTAATTGGTAACCATTAGCCGCCGAGACATTGACAAAGCCCATACCACCCATACGAGCATATTCACTGATATCTTTTTCAGTGTTTGGGTTATCAACCTTATTAATACAGACAATAAAAGGTTTCCCACTTTTCCAGATACGATTCAACATTTCAATTGTGATTGTTTCGGGGTTCGTTCTTTTATCCATGACTAGAACCAGCATATCAGCTTGGGCTATTGCAGTATAAGTTTTGACTTGTACCATCTTCTTTATACCTTGAGTTGCTTCGGGGACTAATCCACCAGTATCCACGAATCGCAGTTGCATACCTTCCCAGATTTCATCCGCATAATTAAGGTCGCGAGTTGTATGGGCTTCGTTGGCTACAATGGCTTTGGATGCTCGCCCAAGTCGATTAAGAAGCGTGGACTTACCAGAATTAGGGAAGCCAATTAGTGCTACCAGCGGTACTCGCCTATCGATTGAGTGATTATAATCCGTATTGAGTTGATGGCTTTTGATATCTTTTGGGCTGGCTTTTTCAGCTCGCGCCTCTCGCCGTGTCTGGGATTGGCTAGTAGTGAATTTTTTGTGCTCTTCGATAGGGGTTCTGGCTTTTTTTACGAGCTTGGTTTTTGGAGCTTTGGACTTGATAGTTAACATAATAATAGAAGGCTACCGAGGATTGCTGCCTTTGTCAATTTGCCACAAAAAAACTAGTTATACGAAGTTAGAAAAAACTTTAATTCAAATTTAGCTTGAACAAAAAACTACAATTTAATGTTTAACCCTTATAGCGAATACAAGAATTGACTGTTACTTAAAATTATGCTTATATTCTATTGTTTAACCATCTTGTAACCAAACTAACTATGGCTTCTTCAGCTACTTTAGAAAAAAAATTTTCACAACCACAGAAAGAAAATTTAAGTTATTCGCCAGAAAGTAGAAATCCAAGAGAAAATCCACAAGAAAAGATAGTCTGGACAGCTGAACAATTAATTAATAAAACTGAAAAAACTGAAGTATTAGATTTTAAAGGTTCTGGCCAAGTTTTGGATTTGGATATGTTAATGAATGACGGCTCAATTAGATATGACGTTGTCCATTTTGATTTGCAAAATTCAGGTAAGCATATTACTAAAAAAGCTTTTACAGTTCATAATATGTTTATGCCATTTTTTGATCGAAAGGGTAATATGCAGGAGGGCTTTATGCCATTTTTGGAATATCAGGGACGATTTTATCGAATAAGAAATGGTAAAGGCTTTTACTTACCAAATATAACAGATAATCCAGATATTCCAGATTTCAAGGTTAAAATCACTTTTAATGTCCCAGAGGAAACAGGTGCGGGTTATAGCGGTACTTCTGTGTGTTCTAGAGACTCTAATAAAAAAATCAAAGATGGCGAAACTAGGGATGGGGAGGTTCTTATTGATGCGGAGTTTTTACCTCTATTCCTTCGAGATGTAACAGATCCTGAGTTTTTGAGTATTAATAAATTCCTCTTGGGTCTAGGTTTTGACTTTGAAGATGCCAAGAGTTGGTGTAAGAAATATTCACCAAGGGTTCCTGCCTATTTTATGTCAGAAATTCTAAAATTAGTAATCCCAGATGGGGAGATTGATCCAGGTTATTTTGCGGGGGACGGTTGTAATATTCCTGATATTGGAGTACTTCGGACTTTAGAGTTACAAATAAAAATTGAAAAACGAGTAAAAGAAATCGTCAAAGAACTAGGATTGTCCCAAACTCCAATAATTAGAATGGCATTAGCAGGAGGCTATCTTACAGAAGCACAAATTGCCGCCGCTGAATTGTTAGATGCAAGCAACCGAGGTCTAAACGGAGAAAAAGTAACTGCCTTAATGAAAGCTGAGAAAGAAGCCTCTTTATCATTAGCAAATATGGGTCAAAGTGCAGTAAAGCATAAAGAATCTCGCGTTGATTTTACTTTCCCCATAGATAGTTCCGTATTAGGAGGTATAAGCTCAGAAGTATATTTCGATATGAAAAAAAAGTATATGGAAGATCTAACATATTTATTCAAAGCTGGATATTCAATGAAAATTGTAACTGAGCTTACAAGGTTGTCAAACAAACTTAACGACTACCTACTACCAAAAGATGTTGAATATGTCAACGGAAGTGAAAAAACAAATGTACCAGGAGGGGCTTACAAAATGTATTTTATTACCGACCCCTATACTCTATATAGGGAAAAATCTAAATTAGATAGAGTTATTACCATTTTGATAAATCGCTCAAAGAGAATTACTAAATAAACACCCTATTAGCTAATATTTTACCGTCTTTATCGAAGGTATTCTTGTTCCAGCCTGACTTGTCATTAAGGATTATGTAGCGTTTTTCGTTTTCGCGGTAGAACTTGTCGAAGTTATGTTGATAGATCATCTGCATACCAACCGTTTCAATAATCGAATAAATGGTATTATCATGGTAGCTTATGGAGTCGTAATCAGTAATCTTATCCTCCGCCATTTCTCCGTAGAGCAATTGAAGTTCGGTTAGGATTTGGAGGGCGTCATCAGAGAGGCTTTTGATAGGTAGTCCTATATGTGTGGCTTCTTTTTGGGTGATTGGATAGCCGTGGGCTGGGTAATCGTGATTGAGGGTATCAGTTATTCTCTGGATGGTTTCTTGATCCTGAATATGGTAGGATAGTACTTCACGACAGATCCGAGCTGAGAGCGAGCTATGGCGATCCACTGCCCCGAAGACTAGTGGGTGAATATGATTGTAGAGATGCTTATAAGGATTGTCCAAATTAGAATATACATTCTGGGTCTTATTAGACTCTAGTATATCGTAGAGACGATCGTTATTGGTATCTTCCTTATTCCAGAGCTTGACTACGCGGCTTAATTCATCGAAGCTGATTGAGACTTTGTTCCCAACCTTATCTACGGGCGATAATTGATGTACCATTGAGGAATCCACAGGCGAGAGCGAGCTTAACGGTCCCATATGAATTTCGTCACAACCTAGAGCTAGCATAGTGGCGGCACTTGCACATTCGCTCGGCGCTAGCAAGATTAATTCCTTAACAAAGGATCGAAGAAGATGGATTATACGAAGGCTGACCATACCAGAACCACCATCTGACCTTAGATAGACAGCTAATTTATCAACCTTATCGATCTTCTTGAGGCATTGCATAAGAGCGTAAAGATCTTGTGACCAAATATTACCACTTGGCGGCTTAAAATAACTGAGAACAGGGCAACCAATAATCTTCGATAGTTGTTCCAAATGCTCTTGGGTCTGTTTGTAGAGGACAGGAGGTTTTTTGACGATTTGTTTGACTTTGCCAAAGATTTTATCTTCGCTAGAGGCTTTTTTGGCTTTGATTTCCTTTTGGTTTTCGGTATCGCTTTGCATATAATATTAAGCTATATAAAGTTGGTGATTTTGGCAAATAGCAGGCTTAGGTCTAAAAATTAAACAAAAAAACTGCCACCCTGATTCAAAGTAGCAGTTAATTCATAGGTCAAAGTTAGAGAAAAAAACAGAAAATTGGCTTTAGCAATTACCTACAGTCTGGTCAGTCAATGAATAGTACCAGTTAATACCATCTACGCAGTACCACGACTTAGTTTCGGAGTTCCACTCATTGAAAGTGGCGACGCAGGTGTACCCAATTAGGAGTGCGCTGCATCGTTGTCCTTCCCGAGACTTTGCCTGAGCTGTCAGATTAAAACTTGACCCCAAAACTAATAAACAAATCGTGAATAGTGAAATTACCAAAAAGCGGACAGTAGGATTTTTCATTTTTAAGCACTTGATGAATATGAATTAGAGATTGTATTAAAAACCCCATAACTGAACATTATCAGAATATATATATATTGTCAAATAGCTATAAGCTAATTTAAAATTATTCATAAACAAGTAACTTACTTATACGAAGTCTAAAAAACAAAAATAAATTTAATTAGCATACTTAATTTGCATAAATATTAAAAATCACTTATCTTATATCTAACTATGAAATCCCAGTTTTTGACTTTTATTTAGACTTAATATGAACCTCACTTTTCTCAAAATGCCACTCAAGCTTTGGCTTCTTATCACTGCATCTATTAGCGTATTCCTTGTTGGAGCAATCATCATTGGTTTAACCAATATCAACACTCAAGCTAATCAATATATTAATGAGATTCAATCTAATATCTCGCTAGCCAAAGAAATTAAAATTGAGACTGAGAATTATAATAAAGAATTAGAGACCTTTTTGGCTCAAAAATCTTCCCCATTTTGGGTGTTAACAGGTATTTCCAACCAGCAAAAGCTTGCACAGCTCAACACTAAGATTCAAGATGAGATTACCTCAAAAAATTCTGAATACATAGATTTACAATCTAAAGAGCTATCTGGTTATGTAGAATTTCTATCTCTCAATCCAACTTTTGAGGCAGCTGATTCCATCAGTCAAATTAGTGCCAAATTAGAACTCGCAAAGGCTCAAAACCCAATTTCAATCAATCAAATCACCACGCTAAAAGCAGAATTAACCCCGCAATTCGACTCTCTAAAACAAGCCCAAGTGGCCCTGGTTGAAAAAATCAAAATCGAAAACCAAAAAGAAATTGATCGTGTATTAGCCGAGCAAAAAGCCCAAGAAGAATTAGAAAATAAGCGCGTCCTCGCCGAAAAAGAAGCTCAAGATCTCCAAAAAGAAAAAGCTCGTATCACTGACTTAATAAAAAAAGAAAAAGCTCTTGAAGCCAAAAAAGCTAAAGAAGCTGAGATAAAACGAGTCCAAGAAGAAGAATCCAAAAGACAAAAATATATTTACATTAATTTGGGACTGCAGACAATGCAAGCCTTCGAAAATGGCAAAGAGGTTTATAAAACCTCGGTCACCACAGGGCGAGACAAAAGTCCAACAGTCCGCGGGACTTACTCAATCTATTACAAGGAAACAGGTCGCTATCTCTCAGGTTGGGACGATGTTGAGAAGCACACCTATAAGGTCTGGGTTGATTACTGGATGCCATTTTTTGAAGGATATGGGATTCACGATGCTGACTGGCGAAAGAGCTTTGGTGGAGATGATTATAAGACGGTTGGATCTAATGGCTGTGTTAATACACCCAATGAAGCCATTGAGTTCTTCTGGAACTTCGGGCAGATTGGTACTAAGGTGGTGGTGGAGTAGACAGGAATTATCCAATCATAATCAGATTATAGAAGAGGCATAGAATCGTTAATGGTCCGATACCACCTGGCGACTTGCACAAGACAATTTCATCCAGTTTATGAGTGGCTGTTAGATTAGTTATGTCTATATCACCCACCATTGTCCCGTTGCTGTCACTGGTACCTGCGTCAATGACTATCGCGCCGCTAGCTAACCAATTAGACTTTATTAATCCACCGACCCCCGTGGCGCTTATTAAGATATTAGCTTGCTTACATAAGGTTTCTGGGTTGGGGGTTTGTTCGTTAATAGATATTACGGTGGCTCCGCGCTCTACAAGATATTGGGTCATAAATTTACCAACTAGTTGCCCTTGCCCAACCACAGCTACAATCTTACCGCGAAGATCAAGCTTAATCTGGAATTCAATGAGAGTAAAGTCATTAAGATTAAGTAAAATATCCTTAAGAACCAAGTCAATTGCCTGGATTGTAGGTGGCAAAAAACCCCTTGCCAAAAGTCTCGAAACATCATAACCCATAAAATCTACATCCACGAAGTTAGCATTATCCCAAAGGGCAGGATAATCGACCTGTTCCATAAAATCAAAAGGCAGTTGCAACATCACGCCAGCCTGCCAACTAACCTCATTAAGTAATTCCTGACTTATCATATCAGATAATCGATCGAAGAAGTCTTTTACCTGGTCGTAATCCACTACATCTGGCTGAATTAGATGGGTTTTTATACCTAGTTCTTTGGCTATTTTTTGCTTTAAAGAAACATAGCGACTACTTATTGGGTCATTGCCTAACTGAATAATCTGAAGAGGGCGGGGAATTAGCCCGAGGTTTTTGATGAGACTCTTAAGGATGTCATGAACTTTTAGTTTTAGTTCGGAGTTATTGTAGATCATTTTTTGGGTTACCTGTTTTTGGTCATATTGATAAGCCCTGTAATGACAACTCGCGAGCTACTTGGTTTTACTTTTTTTTGGTAAACTACAAAAGGGTTTTTGGCGATTTGCTTAGCTGTCCATTCGTAGCAGTCGGCAGCTGTTTTAATCGCTAATGCAAACTTTGGCGGTAGGGCGTTAACTCCTTCTAGTCCGCTAGCTTGCCACTCGCGGAAGTAACCAATCTGGTTAAGCATAAGTTCTTTGAATTTTTCGGGATAGAGGCTTGTTTGGGCTAGGCTTAGATTATCGAAGCCATACTTGGCTAACTCATTAGCTGGGATGTAAGTGCGTCCGAAGTCGTTATAATCCTCGGCAATATCACGAATAAAATTGATATATTGAAAGGCTGTCCCGAGCGTCTGGGCATATTGATAATATCCTTCCCCAACATCTAACATTTTACAGATATACAATCCGATAACCGAAGCTGAGCCATACATATAATCGGTTAATTCTTTCATATTTTCGTATGTTTTTTTGTTCAGATCCATATCCATAGCGTAGAGAAAAGACTCCGTCCAAGCAGGATTAAAATTCTCTTGCTTCTCTAATTGGATGAAAGACTTAAGGATTTTGTCATGGTCGCTGTTAGCAAGATACTTAAACCCCAAAAAATTAGGATCATTTTTAGCTCGGTCATAGCTACTACAGAAGGCATAGAAGCCAACGCGATCTTGCTCTTTTTGGTCAACGAAGCTATCGGTAATCCGCACGAAGGCGTAAAGAATTTCGAGTTTTTTTTGGAAGTCCTCAGGAAAAAATAGCGAAGAGTAATAAAAGGTCTTGGAACTATTCTTGAATATCTTAGTAAAGATCGTATTAGATTGACTGGTCATTATCCCTCAAAGCTATAAAACAAATCAGGAATAGTCAACTGGAGGGGTTATTTAAGAAAAAAACTATTTTATTAACCTTGACAGATATTTTAATCAATATTAATAGGGAGGAGCCGAAGTTCTGCCTGCAGAGCCTAGAGAAATTCTAGTTAAATGACTTTGTCAAGATATGTAGAGTGAGCCGCAAGGTTTCGTTCGAAATCATATATGGATAATAGTGAGATTGATGAATGAATGAATTATTACAATTAATCAATGCAGATATTATACATAATAATACTTGCATAGTAGTTAATATAATTCTAATATAGTATAAAAATTAGTTACATTCGAGTCTAATTCCTGTGGAATTAAAGTACGTAGATCATTTAAGACTGGATTACAAACATGATCTATAAAGGCTTTAAAAACTTGGCTAAATTTAAAATTTAAAAACAATTTTAATCACTTAGAAACACGGGGTAACTATCGTCCCAAGTTTTAGGTAGCCTACTAAATAAATTTATGGATAATATATTTTCTAAATGGATCAATAAATATAAAATTAAAAATGACAAGAAACCTCAATTAGCTTTGTCCTATTTTCACCTTGATCCAAAGTTAAAATCTCGGATTAAAGGAATAAAAGATCTTAACACTCTTGAGATTAACCAGAAAGTAGAAAATTATCTTAACTTTTTTTATAAAAAATATCTTACACTGCAAGGATTATCAAGGCATTGCTTTTTACCTCTTCTAAAAATTGAAATTCCAAAATTTAAATATATCTTAGACATAAAAACCAAAAAAAGAAAACTCCACAAATATAAAAAAGATGATCTGTCAAGCTACCAATTCCTGATACACTAAATTCTCTTCTGTTTTCAGTTGGTTTCTTATCCTAAAATACTCTTTTCTAGTATTAGTTGGAATATCCATATGAGTGGTATGAATACGGTAATTATTGTAATAATCTATTTGATTAG
>JAYWGL010000021.1:0-9077 GCA_043778275.1 Minisyncoccota bacterium | reverse complement strand
TTACTGTATCTGCTCATATTTAGATAAGTAATGGGATATTAGGAATTTAGGCAAGGGTGGAGAGTGTAGTGGCTAGATGGGAGATGGGTTGGCTATATGTTGTAATTAGTAGCAACTGGAATATCCTCTTGCAACGAACTTTACCCTTTATCAAATTTCGGAGTTTCACATCGTGAACAATTCTAATTCTCGTGTTGGCAACTTAGCTTGGTCTACTGTCTCGATTTTATTGGGTGGGGTGTTTATCCTACCGGCTAATGCTCAGAGTTTTCAACCTAGCGAAAGTGGTGTTCCTATATGCAAATATGAACAAGGTACTTATGAAGTACTCAAAGACTCATATTCTGATGGTGTCAATATAGCATGCTGGTTTCAGGCTAGCTACAGTAAAGACAAAAATCAAGTACGAGTACTTGAAAGTTTTATAACCCAAGACCAGAGGACAATGTGGGGAAGCTTTGCCTCTTTATCTGTAATCTACGATCGCAAGGCGAAAACAACCTATCTTCATATGGGGCAGGGTTCTGCACGTGTTAGTGTCGGCGGGGAGACCCTGACGATGGCAGAAAGCCAGACAGAGTACAGAAACGGGTTACTAAAATTTTCCCTTGACTCTCTAATTCGGTAAAAATTCAAACCTCCTGCAGCAATGTTCAGGAGGTTAAAATATGCCCTAAATTCCTATAAAAACCACCCCAACAACCCACAATGGCAATTGAGCTTTTGGGATTTGCTCCGTGGTTAACCATTCATCTTTACTTAAATCTACTTGATTCTGGGTGTTAAGATTATTTTTTAGCACTTCGTATAACTCACTTGTAAGTAACTCTTGGGACTTTGCTAGAGTTTGCTCCAGGTCTATATTAATTAAGATCATCGGGACCGGACTTGGATTATGCTCGGTATCGATAAGGCTCTGACCGTGATACATATATTGACCAACTTTCTCGATATTACCGTGATCTGAGGTGAGTACCATGCTATGGTTACCAGATTCTACCGCCGATATTAATCGCCCTAATTGCTTGTCTAAGAACTCCATTGACTCTATCCCAGCCTCGATATCGCCAGTATGTCCAACCATATCAGGATTGGCGTAATTGACTATAATATAATCGTATTTGCCTAGTCCTTGCTCCAGGATGTAATCGGTGATTTCCCCTGCTTTCATCTCGGGTTTCTCACGGTGGGATATGACCTTGTTACTTGGAATTAACATCCAATCTTCGCCCTTGTGTTTAACTTGATTACCGCCATTAAGGAAGTAAGTTACATGACCGTATTTCTCAGTCTCAGCGATATGGAGCTGGCTTAGACCTTGACTTGATATACTCTCAGCTAGCGTCCCATTAACTACTCGCGGTTGAAATACTGTTGCAAGATTAGCATCAGCCCCTAGTCCATAATCACTCATAGTCAGAATATCTAGACCCAAATCAAAGTGCGTATTCAGATCAGATAACATAGCAGTCAATTGCTTCATCCGATCACTACGAAAGTTGATTAACCAGATTGTGTCATTTTTTTTGATTTCGTATGGTGGGACAATTTGACTTTCTTTATTTTTGAGAGCGTCAAAGTAATAACAAGCACTTGGCAAAATATCTTCATCATAGCGTCCTTGCTTAGCTTCCTCTTCTTGACGATAATCTAATATACTTGCGATTTCAATCTCTAATTGAGACTTACCCTCAATCCTCAGTTTTTGATCTTCGCTCATAAAGAAGTAATGCTCAGTAGTGTTATAATAAAAATTTCCACTTCGCCATCCGTCTTCATCCACCCCAGTTAAATCAACTGGTTGATTATTCTTTTCGACCTCAGCTTTGAGTTCACTGTGTTTTTCATTGATTTTGATTGAATATTTATTTTCTAGGTAATTGACTATTTCTGTATTATCTCCACTATCGCGATCATCTATAATCTTATAATCTAGCATTGGCAATAGTCCAAGAGCCGTCCTATCCCAATTATTATCCCTATCCATAGCCCAGAACCGCCCCCCAAGCCACCCCAAAAAAATTAGATGCTGGTACGGTGCAAGCCTCTCCTTATAAGTAATCACAAAATCGTCCCAAGTCTTAACCAAGCTGCCCCGATCACTATCTCGCCCATCACTTATAATATGTAGGATTATTCGACTAGCTCCTGACATACCAGCCGCTTCAATAGCCCCAATCCAATGCCGCAGATCGCTATGAATCGTTCCAGTACTAAATAGCCCGATGAAGTGAACCGTCTTGTCAGATTCTTGTTCGGATTTTTTTTGGAAGCTGGTTGTAAGAAATTGGCTTGGATCTATAACTTGATCTGGTTGATTATCGAGTCCTCCTAATACGAAGCTCTTAAGGCTGCTCTGAGTTATCTGATAACTGATTTGTGGAACGCATTTTAATCCGCCAATATTCAGATGCCCTACTTCGCTATTACCGACAAGCCCCGCTTCTTGTCCAACAGATTCTCCACCTGTCTCAAGAGTTATCCAAGGGTATCTGGCTAACAAGGATCTGAGATTTGGCATACTAGCCCGACCGTTACAGTTATTAATGTCGATTGGCTTTAGTCCGAAGCCATCAAGAATGGCGAGTATCTTTGTCATAGAGTCTTTTTTGGGCTAATTCTGACTGAGAAAAAACAATTTGGCAATAGGTAGATTCTATGATACAATAAGACTAATCCTGAAGCCTAGATAACTTCTAACAAAAATATTCTAACAAAAACAAAAGATAGATCAATGACTCTAACCAATTCAAAACCTCTCCAAAATTTAGATATCACTAAGCCTATTCAATCCCAAGAAGAAGAACAATATAACGAAGATGTGGTTCGCAACACCTTATTTGGACTATATGACAGGGAGCGAGTGCAAACCCTCTCCGACACTTTTTTTATTGTGGCTTTTTCATTAGTTGTTCTCGATCTCAAGGTTCCTAGAGCTGATGGCGGAGTCTTGAACCAATCAACGATGGATATTAATTTACTATTAACCTCTTTTGGTCAGGTGATGGGGATTATTTTTATAACGCTGATTAATTTGGCAATTTTTTGGGCAATTTTCAAGCAGATGATCAAGCATTCTAATAAGACTTTTGATAAAAACTATTTTATCTCTGCGGTCTTCTTTTATACTTCTATCCTTCTCCTGCCTTTTGTTCATACGGTTTTTTATGTATATTCTGGTAACCACCTTGTTCAGTCAATTTATTCAGGTCATCTTGCTCTCATCTCTCTCTTCCAGCTTGTAACTCTCCTCTACATCTGGTCAACCAAAGGCGAAAACCATATCGAGGTAACTATGCATCATAAGCTCTTTTTGCAAATTGGACTAGCTTTTGCAACTAATATAATTATCGCTTTTGTCAGTTATTTCTTTTTTATGTTTAACCCATGGCTGCTTCTAATTGCTCCTGCTCTCTATATAATAATTGACATATTATGGGTCAACCGCTTAGACAAAGCAACAATTGCTCAGATTGATAAACAGGACACAATCTAAAACCTTTTTAAAAAACCCTTTAAAAATCGACAAAAAACTCTCTGAACTTAATCAAAGAGTAAAATGTTTAAACTATTAAAACTATTTTTAAGAGACTTAGTTGACTTTAACTTCTACAGCTGGAGTTTCGTCCTTGCTTGCTGTGAGTGAAGTAGCTTTACCATCCTTAGTTCCATAGACTTCTTGTAGGGCAGTTACGGCAGCTCGAATTCCTACCATTTTGTTATTGGTACCGATAACCTTAGAATAGATATTCTGAATACCTGCTAACTGCAGAACTGGTCGTAAAAATCCTCCAGCAATTAATCCTGTTCCAGCTGTAGCTGGCTTAAGATAAATTAGAGCGGACTTGAACTTATAAGTTACAGAGTGATTGATGGACTTGTCACTATTAAGGACGAAGTGAATCATACCAGCTTTGGCTTTTCGAGTGGCTTTTGTTACTGCATCTTGAAAATCAAGACCTTTTCCAGTTCCATAACCAATTGAGCCATCTTTGTTTCCGGCGATTACTAAGGCTGCAAAACGCATTTTCTTTCCTCCTTTTACAGTCTTAGATACGCGATTTACTTCGATAACTTGAGTTGCGATATTGTCATCGATAGCAGGTTTATTGCGATCGTTTCTCCGACCGAAAGCTCCACCACCTTGTCCAGGTCGTCCGCCAAATGATCGTCCACCACCTTGTCCAGGGACTCGATTACCGAAGCTGCGTCCAGCTCCACCTTGACCACCAGAGAATCCTCCTTCTGGTCTTGGGCCACGAAAGCCTCCTTGATAACCTCCAGTTCTTGGGGCACCTCCTTCTGGTCGTGGGCCTCTTGGTGCTCCACCTTGGTATCCAGTTCGGGGGGCTGAGCCTTGGTAACCTCCTCCAGTTCTTGGGGATGTTCCTTGATAACCAGTTCTTGGGGCTGAACCTTCTGGTCGTGTGCCTCTATAATTACTTCCAGTACTTGGAGTTCCTGTGCTACTCGGAGCGACAGAAGCTACTGGTGTAGTAGTTGTTTTTTGTTCTAATTCTGACATAATCTATATATTAATTTATTCTAAGCTTTGTTATATTTATTTAGATATTTACACCATTAGCGCGGATAGAATCTGCAACAGCAGCCACACGACCGTGATATAATACACCGTTTCGGTTGAATAGGACTTTTTCTTCTAATTTTAATTCCTTAAGCTTTGTTGCTAGAATTTTACCTAGTTCTGTGGATTGCTCAGTTTTTGTTCCTGGCATCTTGTAAGTTGTAGCCGTGAACAGAGTGTTCTTGGTTTCAGGTTCTATGATTTGGGCCATCATATTTTTGTTAGATCGCTTAACGATAACAACGGGGTAGTCATAATTTAATTTGACTTTGGATCGATTTCTTCGTACTTTGAGAGTTGACATATTGGTTAGAATTCTATTTTAATAATTATTTGGATTTCTTCACTACCTTCTTTCGATAGAATCTTCCTGGGAATTTAAATCCTTTTTGTTTGTAAACATCACACTTTTTCATATTGTGAACAGTCGAAAAGAAATTACCAATTAATTGATTATCAATTGACTCTCCACTTAGTACATTCTTAGCTAGTGTTAATTTAACTGCGGCTGGAACATCGACAATTACTGGATGTGAAAAACCAATGTACAAGGTCAACTTGGTACCTACTAATTCCATCTTGAATCCAACTCCGTTAAGTTCTAAGGTTCTCTTGAATGCTGTAGAAACTCCTGTTACCATATTCTGGACAATTGCTCTACTGGTTCCCCAGATAGCTCGTTGAAACTTATCGTTTTCATCTTTTACTAATACGTTCACCTCAGTGCCGTTAATCTGCAGGCTAATACAGCTGTTAAGGGTCTGGGTTAATTCTCCTAATCCACCTTTTGCGGTTACAACATTAGACTTATTATCATATGATAGTTGTACTTGCGCTGGTAAGGTGATCAATTTTTTTCCTACTCGAGACATAATATATTTTCTTTGACGATTCAAGACTTTCTCTTAATCTATAAAAGGAAGGATGATTAATGCTAGTTTGTCAACCAAGGATTAGAAGAACTACCGTAAAATAAGATTGACAAAACTTTCAAACTCAATACTTATAAACTTAATATCCCATTACTAAAAATTGATATGCCTACTAACTACGCATCCAGTAATCCATCAACTAACTTTGACCGGTGGAACAAACATCTCTATTCTCAACTAAATCCGTTATCTGTACGGTTATATTTTTTGATTGGGCTAATCACCCTTTTGCTAAGTACTGTAGGATTATGGCAACTTATATTAACCGGGCAATGGTTCCTAGTTGTCACTGCCAGTCTATTTTCGGTAACAATTATCAGCCAGATTACTTCAATGCTACTAGGTCTCCTCTATCAACCTTTTAGCATAAAACAGCATACAAATGTCGTAACCAGTTACTGGAATAATCTTAACAAGAATCAAGAACAAGCTCCCAAGGTGTGTATTTTTTTACCGATATGTGGTGAGGCTTATAGTATAACCTCTAACACCTTAATTGCAATTAGCAAAGTCAATTACCCAAACTTAGAAGCCGTCTGTCTCGATGACGGTAACCGAGCTGATATGAAAGAGCTATGCCAAAAACTTGGTGTAACTTATCTCTCTCGCCCGCACCGTGGTCAATACAAAAAGTCAGGGAACCTGCAATATGGCTATGATAATACAACAAGTAAGTATGTCTTTGTGCTTGATGCTGATTTTGAACCCCATCCTGATTGTATGCGAGATCTTGTCCCTTATATGGAACAAAAAGGCAATGAAAAAGTCTCAATGCTCCAAACCCCTCAATTCTTCAGACTCAATACCGAGATGTCTAAAAAGTCCCCTATTGAATATGGGTCGGGTGCCTCAGTTGAGATATTTTACCGGATTATGATGGGTATTAATAATAGGTTTAAGGCTGGGATGTGCGTTGGAACTTCTGTATTAGTTAGAAGGCAAGCGGTGATTGATTGCGGCGGTACCCCAAAGATTAACGGCAGCGAAGATATGTGGCTAGGGCTCCTCACAATGCGAGCTGGTTACCATATCAAGTATCTTCCAATTATTCTATCAGCTGGACACTGCCCGGATAATATTGAAAGTTATTTCAAGCAACAATCCCGCTGGTGTATTGGAACCTTTGACACTGTGTTTCATTCTAATTTTTGGACTACTAAGATGACTTGGGTTGCCAGGCTTTGGTATTTTAACTGCACTCTATTTTATATTGGTGAGGCTTTAACTCCGCTTTGGATTAGCAATCTAATCTTTTTGATGGCAAGTGGTAATCTACGCTTTGACTGGATGATATTCTGGGCTTATTTACCATTAATGATATTTCAATTAGTGATATCGGTCGGTTTCAAGCTCTTTGATAATTACAATGCTAATCGACTTATTGGAGTTACACAGAGCTTTGCTTTTTTGTACACTATTATTATCACCTTCTTCAAAAAACAGATGGCGTGGATTCCAGCTGGGCATTTAGCATCTAAGTATTCGGTATCGAGTGATTTTATTAAGTTTAGTATGATGATTGGGTTTCTAACATTTGGTTATTCTATTGGGCTGGCTATTAGTCTAGTACGAAATCTCAACCAATTAGATAATCCTGGATTTTGGTTATTATTAGCGACTACACTTTATCCAATTATTATGTTCTGGCAGATATGTCATCTCGCTCTTAATCATATTCTGCGAGTTAAGGCCGTCTCAACCTTCGGAGTTACTGATATGAATTCTAAGCACGTCCACAAACGCCAATTCCGCATCTACAAGCCCAATGTTATGCTGGCAGTCGTGATTAGTCTATTACTTATCTTTGGATTAAGTCAGATTCCTTTTTTGGTTAATCAGTGGCAATCCATTAGTCAACGAGCTGAAATTATTAGTAAATTAACCATCAACAAGGACTCTAATCGTTAAACCCTATTTCTTATGAATCGATTTTTTACCAATCTATATCTATCTATATTAATCTTCTTAATCTCAAATTGGGGGATTAACAGCTTTTTTTGGGCTACGCGCTCCAGCCATTCTCTGAAGTCAGTATTTGCAAGCCTCTCAATTGTTTTTTTCTCTCTTCTAGCCCTTAATTACAATCATATATCTAAACAGAGTCAATTTGGTGATTTTCACCTCAAGGCACTCGCTCTCCTCACTCTTAATGATGTTGTTGTCTATGTAACTGGGGTTATTAGCTTAGTGGGGTTATCTAATTGGGTACAACCATTTTTAACACCAAAATCTCTAATCTACGACACAGCCCTCCAAGCCTTAAAATTTGGATGGAATCCACTTTATACCGAACTCCCAGATCAAAGATGGGCAGCTTTGCCGCGAATGAGTCTTGCAAATCAATTAAGTCTGAATCAATTCCCGAGCCTGCTTAATTCTGGTTTGTTTTTTAATCTTGTGTTGATTTTAGCTAGCTTCGGGGCAACTTTTTTGGCAATTAAGAAATTACTACCCCGTAATCTTAATCTAGTGAATAAGTACTTTTGGCAAGCGACTTTAACCCTCTTAATAACTTGCAACCCAATTACTATCCGCCTAGCTAACAGCCTTGAAGTGTTTCCACAGCTCTATGCACTTTATATAATTATAATAGCCTCAGGTATCCTCCTCGCCAAAAAACCCAAAAAGACCCAGGTCTCCAATCTTATTCATTGGCTATCTATTCTTTTTTCGATTATCTTATTAGCTGGGATTAGTTATTATGGGCTACTAGTTGGTGCAGTCTTGGCTTTTGGTATTGTGTTTTACCATTTACTCAATGATAGTCCCCTCATAAAGACTCGCCAAATCATAACCCTAACTCCAGTCTTGATTATTGGACTTATTATCAATCTCAATCCCTATCTTCCAAAAATTGTTTCCAAGATTAGTCGTCTCAATCCAATTGGTATCTCTAAGCTCAGCGATCGATTATTGGGCTTAATTAATCAACAATTCAATACAATTATCCCTAGTATCTCGGCTCTAACTCAACCAGCTCGCGAGGTAATTTACCGTAGATTACCTTTTCTTATTCAGGACTCTGAGCTCCAAACTCTCAAGAATCCTAATCTACCTCTTTTGACTAGTAGCCTTGGGCTCTGGTTTAGCGGGGTTATGATTATCTTAATACTAGGAAATGGTTATCTATACTGGCTAACTTGCCTCAAGCCAAAAAAGATCGGCGATGCGGGTCTAGAAGATCAGATGATAATCAAATTCCACCACCAGCGCAACATCCAGATTATTCTAATTCACACAATTTTTACTATCTTTTTAGTTTTTATCGGGCTTCTAACTCGTAATATCTTTGACCAGAATCAGCTTAGCTTTTGGTGGCTATTGCCTTGTAGTAGTCTTATTGTCTGGCTCTACTTCGACGATACTAAGCTGGATATTGCCCGCCAAGTTATGACGGTTTTCTTGGTTGGTAATTGTGTTTTGATGGCGTGGCTGGGGCTGGGATTCTAGGATAATTTTAGATTATAGCCAACCCATCTCCCATCTAGCCACTACACTCTCCACCCTTGCCTAAATTCCTAATATCCCATTACTTATCTAAATATGAGCAGATACAGTAA
>JAYWGL010000020.1:0-9144 GCA_043778275.1 Minisyncoccota bacterium | reverse complement strand
TAGATTATGGTTATATGATCGAGATGATTAAAGAAGTTAGATGGGTTGTAGAAAGAACCTTTGCTTGGTTACAAAAGTTTAGACGGCTTAATATGAATTATGAAAGACTGGTAGAGAGTTTAGAGGCTATGACCTTGCTTGCAGGAATAAAGTTACGGTTGTGATGTGGGGTAGGTGGATTAACTAGACAGGTTTTAAACAAGCTAGCTCTAACCCTTATAACTATTTCCAAAAAAAGATTTTAGAGTTTCTATAATCCACTCTAAGCTAAACCAAGAATTATATTTTACAGTATTTGGAATTGGACGAATTTTCATTTTTTTACCTGTTGTTGGGAAAAACTTAGAATTACGATCAACTCCTTGAGTCTCATCAATCTCCTGAAAGCTGCTATTAGCATTGCTATTAACATAAGGTTTTGAATATGTGTCTTGCTCTTCGAGGGGTGGTTGCTGGATTTTCTGAGAAGATATTGAAGCGGACGAACTAAGAATTGTTCCACTAATGCTACTCCCGCTCCCAATCACTGATTGAGCAGATTGATGTTCTTGCTGTCCTTGATTAAAGTTTTGAGGTGAAGGATTTTGGTGATAGTAAGCTTGAGTTGGTTGTTGAGTTGGTTGTTGAGTTACAAATTGACTGTCTGTTGCTTGATAATCTTTTGTATAATACTGAGCGTTTTGGGGGAAAATAGATGAGTTCAAAGTTGCGTTACTGTCTGAAATTACCCTCTTTTGTTCTGGTTGAGGCGTTGGAATCTGAGTTTGATAAACGTTTTGATGTGGAAATTGATTTGTGTTATAGGTATTAACAGCCTGATGTGGTACAAATGTAGATTGCTGATATATAGTGGGTTTTTGAGGTTGGGGCTGGCTGGTCTGAGTGTAAGGTCTTTGATTGTAATTATTTCCCTGAAATTGACTTTGAGGAGGGGTTGGACGTTGAATCGGGCTAGCTTGTCTAGGACTTTGCTGGTGAATTGGTCTTTGAGAAGGATTTTTGCTTGGGGTAGATACAAAGCCGTCAACAGATCGGCGAATACCCGAGTTACTGTTTGGTCGATAGTTACTATTCATATTCTGCAAAAATTTATCTAATAAAAGTAGTTTGACAACGAAAATAAAATAAGTCAATACTTGATTTAATCAAGCCACTTTTGCTATTATTAATATAAGCAAATACATTCTCCAATCGAATTATGTTAGAAGATCAATTAATGGACAACAGTCACAATACAAGTAATTCACTAGAAATCGACCTTAGTAGCCTTACTCAAGCTGGCGTTACTCCTGAAACTGACAAAATTATTGTCAAAGTTCTAGAGACCGAAATGCAAAGTTCCTATCTTAAGTACGCAATGAGTGTAATTGTTTCCCGAGCTCTTCCAGATGTACGCGATGGTCTAAAACCAGTTCATAGACGTATAATCTATGTAATGAACAAAATGGGATTAACCCCAGGTGCCAAATACACAAAATCAGCTCAAGTAGTGGGTGAAGTTATGGGTAAATACCATCCACACGGAGACTCCTCCATATATGACGCGATGGTTAGAATGGCTCAACCATTTAGTCTTTTACAGCCTCTCGTTGATGGACAAGGTAACTTCGGGTCTGTGGATGGAGATAGTGCTGCGGCAATGCGTTATACCGAATCTCGTATGACTAAATCAGCAACTTTCTTAGTTTCTGACATTGAAAAGGACACTGTAGATATGCAGGATAACTACGACGGTTCAAATCGAGAGCCAATGGTTTTACCATCTCGAATTCCCAACCTATTGATTAATGGCTCTTCAGGAATCGCCGTTGGAATGGCAACCAATATTCCACCTCATAATTTAGGAGAAGTTTGTCAAGCTCTAATATTTTTACAGTCTAATCCAGACGCAACCATTGAAGAATTAAATCAGATTATAAAAGGCCCAGATCTACCAACTGGATGTACGCTTTACGGTGCCAAAGACATTCTAAACGCATATCAAACTGGTAAAGGGAAGGTTACAATGCGAGCTAACGCCGACCTCAAAGAAGACCATATCATCATAAAAGAAATTCCATACCAGGTTAACAAATCAAGCACCATCGAAAAATTAGCAGAGCTAGTCAAAGAAAAAAAGATCGAAGGAATTAGAGATATTCGAGATGAGTCAAATAAGGAAGGTATCCGAGTTGTCATTGAGTGCAAGCGAGATGCTAGTCCAGAAGTCGTACTTAATCAAATCTATTCTCAGACAGATTTTCAGATTAACTTACATTTTAATCTCCTGGCCCTAGTTAATCGAGGTCGCCAACCCAAACTGCTAAATCTAAAAGAAATTCTTGTTGAATTCTTAGCTCACCGGGATGAAATCGTTACTAGACGTACAAAGTACGAATTAAGGCACGCTGAAGCAGAGCTTCATATTCTTGACGGTCTAAAAATTGCTCTAGATTTTATTGATGAAGTTATCAAAATTATCCGAGCTTCCTATGACAAAAATGAAGCAGCAAAAGGATTAAAAGAAAGGTTTAGTTTTAGTGATTTGCAAGTGGAAGCTATCTTGCAGATGAGGCTTCAAACCCTTACGAACCTCGATAAAAACAAGATTGAAGACAAGCGACAATCCCTTATCAGTCTAATTGCCAAATTGAATGAAATTCTTAACAATCCCGTAGTTAAAGCCGCTCTAATTAGTGGTGAAATTACAGAAGCTAGTGAAAAATTAGCTAAACCAAGGCAAACTACAATTATTGATTATCCAATTGGCTCTTATAATAAAGAAGATTATATTGAGGATGAAGAGGTACTAGTTCAGCTAACTAAAGAGCAGTATCTAAAAATTTTACCAGTAGATACCTTCCGTAAGCAAGGTCGAGGAGGTCGAGGAATAACTAGCTTTAATGCTAAAGATGACGATTGGGTTAAGACTAGTTTGATCGCTAACAGTCATGACTATGTCTATGCCTTTACCAACCTTGGGCGAGTCTTCAAGTCTCGAGTCTTCGATCTTCCAAGTGGGTCACGAACAGGTCGAGGTCAGAACCTAATAAATTACTTCAATCTTCGCGAGGATGAAAAAATCACTAATATCTTAGCATTGACCAAAGATGAAGAAATTGGCAAGATTGGATCACTTATCTTCGCTACAACTGGAGGTATAGTCAAAAAAACTGATTTAGATCAATTCAGTAATACTCGTAGCAACGGTATAATCGCCATTGGACTCCGTGAAGGGGATGATCTTCTAGAAGTAAAATACTGCCGTAACCAAAGTGACAATATCATTATCTCATCGAATAACGGCAAAACAGTTATCTTTGGCTGCCAAGATCTCAACTCTCTAGGTAGAACAGCTAGCGGAGTAAAAGGTATCCGACTTAAAACTGGAGATAAAGTAATCTCACTGTTGACCAGTACTTTTGACTTCCAATTAGATGACGGAAGTGAGGACTAGCCTATCAATCAATTCCCACATTTCTAGAGCTTGAGTATAGCTAACGAACTTAGTATAATCGTGCCCCTCAAGAGCTTGTATCATATTAAGGTGTTCTTGTTTTTTTGAATTTGTTTCTGCTAACATCAGATCATAGTTAATATCATTGATTGTTATATCCCAAATTTTTCTGAGTTGTTTTTTGCCGCTAATTAATTGAATTTTGGATGGCAGGAGATCAGGATTAGAGAGTTCTAGATCGAAAAAAGTTTCGGTGGTTGAAATCTTACCTTGTAATTCAGGATTGTCGTTATAACCTGGGTATTGAGATACTTGATATCTAGTAATATTATATTTATTCCATTGGAATTTCTCTTGGTAGCCTAATCCTTCACAAAACTTTTGAGCAAAAAACATTAGATGGGATATCATATCTCGAGTTGCACCAGTCTGGTCATAAAAGGCCGCCCGCCCAACAACATCAATTACTTCAAGCGATCTACAGATGAGCGAATTGAATGTCTGGATAATAGGTGAGTTTTTAGCGCTTGCTAGACTATCCTTAAACAAAAAATGGTCAAATAGATGTACTCTTCCATTAAGATTTGGATTTGAGTTTATTAATTCAATTATTTCCTTCATATTGACTGAATTGGTCGCGAAAGGTTTTTCGATAATTATATCAACCTTGTAATTTAAGTTATCTAAGCATTGACCAAGAGTCTCAAGTATTCCAAGATAACTAATTGGCGGCAGAGCTAAATAAATTATGAAACGCTGTCCCTGATTCTTGCCGAGAAGATCTGACCAGGATTCTTGATCTGTGTAATTAGCTTGGATAATATGGTATTTATTATACTGTTGCCGCACTTCGTCAGTTAGGGATTTTCTAGACCAGAGGGTAGTATTAAGGTTTGTCTGAGTGGCTAAAGTTGGGAGGATTTTCTTTTTGGCTAGGTCTCCAGAAGCACCGAGTAGGACAAAATGAGTAAATTTAGAGATATTAAGCATATATTAATATATTACCCCAAGAGGAGCTCTTGTCAAAAAAATACCTACTAATGTTCATAAAAAGTAGGTTTGATTTTTTTGGGGTTTTAATTTTTTAGAAAATTATTTTTTTAGGTAGTTTAACATGGTTTCAGCGTTGCTAACTTCGAATGGGTCTTCTGAGTGATTGTCATCGTAACCTGCTTCCACAAACATTTCTTTGATAACACCGTCTTCAACATACATTGAGTAACGCCAAGATCGATCACCAAAACCTAGGTTTTCTTTTTTGACTAACATTCCAATTTTTCTAGTGAATTCTGAGTTGCCATCTGGAAGCATTTTAACTTTACTTACTCCTAAGTTTTTTGACCATTGATACATTACAAAGGCATCATTGACAGACAGGCAGTAAACTTCATCAACTCCAAGAGCTAAAAACTCTTCATAATTATTTTCGTATCCTGGAAGATGAGTTGAAGAACAAGTTGGAGTGAAAGCCCCTGGTAAACCGAATAAAACAACTTTTTTCCCAGCAAAAATATCTTCGGTGGTCATATCTTGCCACTTGAATGGATTGTCTCCACCGATCACTTCATCTCTGACACGAGTTTTGAAAGTAACTTTTGGTAATTTTGTTCCTGTTAGATTATGTGACATATTAGTATTTTGTATTAAAAATGGAAAATTATTAAAATTGACTGTAGAAAAGTCATACTTAAGACTAGAGAAAGTAGTGGCTTTTGTCAATTCAAAAAAAAGGAACCTGTCGCCAATCGAAATGTACCAATCTTGGCTATATCAAGTTTTAGTAGACGACTTAAAGTTATTATCTTTGGAGGGGTATTCTTGAATAGGACTCTAATCTTCTATACCCCCATTAACGAATCCCCTCCCATCCTACAACTAAACTAAATACAGCAAGGATTAGGTTATTAATAAAACCCTACAATGTTCTTGCTTTTGTGTTTGTCAGATTATAGTGGTTTTTTAGTTTTCCAAAACATGTTTCAATTCTAGCTCTTAGTTTTAGTAGGGTACTTTGCCAAGTAGCCATTGGTAGCTTTATGTTTTTACTTTGTTTAACTCCTGTGAATAGATAATTTCCTGTACAATGCATTCTCTTGGTAAATTCTTTACCTTGATACCCTTTATCGCCAACAAATAAACAGCTTTTATCCTTAAAGTACTTTATTGCTCTACTTTCTAACCAATCTCTATCTCCAGTCTTAGTTGTAGTGAACTGTAGATCTAATGGTAATCCATCTATATTGGTAATAAGTTGAAGTTTTATTCCGTAGTAATAACCCATTGAATTCTTAGAGTACCCTGCAACCTCTTTACATACTTTATGACTTCTACTTTTATGAAGCTTACAAACTGGTATTGGAGTTGAGTCGACAATCAATATAGTATTTGTACTTTGATCTAGCTTTTTTTTAAGCTATTTTCTCTATTCTCAAGTAATTGTTGATTTACTATTTCTAAAAGCTTTGGTAATAACCTATTTATATGAATCATACAGTTTTTATAATGGGGTAATACCCATTCAGGATGTATTTCTTTTGTAAGTTTAATAGCATCTTGTCAGGTTAGAATACCATATTGTCCCTTTACTCTAGCTATTTCTATAGTTTGCTCTTGTGTGATTAGAGAAGGGCGACCTCCTAAATTCTTTACTTTTAGAACTTCATCTTGAGTTCCTTTAATTGGGTTTTTCATACCTAGAAGCTAAGATTAGTTATTGGGATATGGCAAGTTTCGTTATTGGGGGTTTGTAAGACTAATTCTTGTTTGATTTTGGGTTTTGGGATATGAACTGTATAATCAAGTAAAACGCCCAGTTTTTACACTGGGCATATTTGTATCACATTTCAGTGATTCTTATCTCTATTTCAGAGATTTTTGTTCTTTGGAATCAAAGACTATGGTATTTTGCACTACTCAAACCCAACTCATAGCAAGAAAAAAACCAGTATATTTCGCATCTGATGACTCAAAGTTAATCCCATCATATTCCATCAGAATTGAAGACTTAGAATGACTTGCTAGCCATCGCTTCTCAATTTCATGATAAAGATTCTCAGGAATCAGCCACCTGAATCAGCCAATAGAACAAAGTTGGACTCATACCGAGAACCAAATTAGATCCCAGTCTTATACCAACCTAACATTTCAAAAAAAACTATGTCAATCATTGAATCTTAGAACTTGGGGTGGTTAGAAGGAAGGGTATAATCAAACCCCATAGATATGAAGTAGAACAAAACTTTGCCCATTTAGTCCATTCAAGAAGATTAACCAGAGTTTATGAACGGGAGGTTCGTCTTTGCTCTCTCTACTTTGAGTTAAGTTTTATAACTGAGACAACTTCTGGGATTATATCCCCCGCTTTTCGGATAACTAGGATGTCACCAATTGCTAGGTCTTTGGTTATCACATTCTTGTAGTTATGAAGAGTAACCATCTGGACCCTACTTCCTGCTAGGTGTACAGGCTCTATTCTAGCTACTGGAGTAACTTTACCTGTTCGCCCTACCTGCCAGATAATATCAAGAAGCTTAGATGTGGTTTCTTCGGCGGGGAATTTTATCGCACACCACCCGCGAGGCGTTTTACCAACTACGCCAAGGGATTTTTTGAGAATATTGTCATTAAGCTTGACCACCATCCCGTCGATTGGATAACCGAGGGATAATTTTTGGGATTGAAGTTGCTCTGAATAATCCCAGACCGCCTTGAGCCCGACTATTTTTTTGTTTAGGGAGCTCGTGGGAAATCCCATCTTGTCTAAGAATTCTAATTCTTGGTAATGCGTATCAAACATAAGAAAAGATAGTTTTTTTAGGCTCTAAGTCCGTAACCCTTATTTAGAAAATGCCAACTTGCTAAACCAAAGACAATGTTCAAGCTAATTAAAATTCCAACTGATAGACCAAGAGAGGTTTCACTCACTCCATAAAAACCATATCGAAAACCATCTATCATATAAACAATTGGGTTAAATCGAGAAATAGATTGCCATATCGGTGGCAACTGCGTAATAGAATAAAATACCCCGCCAAGATAAGTCAAAGGAGTAAGTACAAAGGTTGGGATAATTGAAACATCATCAAAACTCTTAGCGAATAACCCATTTAAAAAGCCTGCTAGCGAAAAAGTAGTCGCCGTCAAAAGACTAAATAAGAATACATAACCCAAGCTAAAAATCTGCAAAGGGACAAAGAAGAGTGAAACCATAGCAACAATAGCCCCAATTACCAAACCTCTAAGCACTCCAGTGCTCACGAAGCCAAGTAAGATTATCCAATTAGGAGTGGGAGAAACTAGGATTTCTTCGATAGATTTCTGAAACTTAGCACCGAAAAGAGCGAACACCACATTCTGAAATGAATTCATAATCACTGCCATCATCACAAGACCCGGGACCAAAAACTGCATATAAGTCAATCCATTAAAAGTACCACTAATTCGAGACCCGACAAAAGCTCCGAAGACTATAAAATAAAGAGATTGGGTAATAATCGGCGGTAAAAAATTCTGTTGCCAAACGCGTAGATTGCGGACAATTTCTTTACGGATTATAGAATAATAACTGGTTGAGCATAGTTGTAAATATTGTATTGTAGTCATAAAATTAGATCTCTGGCGTGTTTAATGTATTGATAAATAACGTCTCTAGACGATTACCCTTAGGTCTGAGAGCTTTAACGGTGATTTTTTGGGTGGTTAGGTACTGGATCAGATCATTAATGGTCTGTTTGGTTGTGATTTCTACCTCAAGACTGGTTTCATCGACAAGTTTTAGAGTGAATTTGCTTGTATTGTTAATTGCCTGATTGGTCAGAGGCGAGGGTTCTATATCTATTATATAACTTTCTAGATTTAGGGATTGGATTAGATTTTTGACCGTGTCTAGGCGAACAATCTTACCGCCCTTCATAATCGCTGCTCGTGTACACAGAGCTTCGACTTCTTCTAAGTAATGCGTCGTCAAAAGAATTGTCACACCATCTTCACGATTAATCTTCTGGAGGTAGTCCCACATTCCCACACGCAGCTGAACGTCAACACCGGCTGTTGGTTCATCCAAGATTAAGATTTTGGGGCTATGCATTAAACTTCTAGCAATGATTAAGCGTCGCTTCATACCTCCTGAAAGAGTTCGACTTGGGCTTTTTAGTTTCTCGCCTAGTCCTAGGTCGGTTAGAATTTGGGTCGCTCTTGGGATGGCAACACTGCGACTAATACCATAATAACCAGCTTGTGTTACGCATATATCAAGGCAAGAATCAAAAATTCCAAAATTAAACTCCTGAGGGACAACACCAATGTAGCCCTTGGCACTAACAAAATCTTGATCTATATCAATACCTTTTATCGAGACTTTACCAGTGGTCTTGGTTACAAGATCGGTTAATATATTAATAAGCGTGGTTTTACCAGCACCGTTAGCCCCAAGGAGTGCAAAAAACTCACCTTCTTGGATTTCTAGATTGAGATCAGTGAGAGCTTGGACACCTTTAGCGGGGTATTTTTTACTAACATTAGAGATAGAAATAGCAGGAATGAGAGAATTGCTCGGTTGATTAGTCATAATAGAGGCTTAATTTTATTCTTAAGTTTTGGCAAGTTCTTACCGAACCTGTCTAGTTAATCTTGCCCAATATTAAAGCCTTGGTTTAGATAAGGCATTATGAAGTACTTTATCACCAAGACTAAATTTAGTAAAATAAGTA
>JAYWGL010000019.1:0-3237 GCA_043778275.1 Minisyncoccota bacterium | reverse complement strand
TTACTGTATCTGCTCATATTTAGATAAGTAATGGGATATTAGGAATTTAGGCAAGGGTGGAGAGTGTAGTGGCTAGATGGGAGATGGGTTGGCTATATTTTATACTAACTGAAACAATTAGTATAGAGACTACACTACGTTTTAGGAGTGCAGCCTTTGACTGGGTCTTACGAACACCAGACGACCGCTTCAGATTTAGGAGCAAACAAAAGGATGGATGTTCCGATTGTCATCAATGCAAGAACTGAGCTAATAATGCGTTTCATGGAAAAATACCAAAGAATGAGAGCTAAGAATCAAGTTATTTTAACAACTATAAGTGTTTTAAGCTTACGGCTATTAGAATAATAGATGCACCTTACAATTATTAATACAAGTTTTTACTTTTGTCAAGTGATTGTTCCAACGAGCCTGTTTGACAGAATGCAACTATGTTGCAAAATATAGATATATGCCTAAAAAGTTTTTTAATCCCATCGTGATTTCTGTTATTGTCGTTTTGACTGTTGTGATAAGTCTATTCGGGATTGCTTATTTTTACCCTAAATCCCAAACTAACCAAGCCTCTAATCCGAAGATCAATGTTGTAACTAGCTTCTATCCATTAGAATTCCTAGCTAAGCAGATTGGTCGTGATGTTGTCAATGTCCAGAATATTACTCCTGCAGGGACAGAAGTCCACGAATATGAGCCAACACAGCAACAAATCATCGATATTAGTAAGTCAGATCTTCTATTAATTAACGGTGCAGGCTTAGAATCCTGGAGTAAAAAGATTGCTGAAATAAACCCTAGTCCCAAGAATATCTTAGATCTATCAAAATCCTTCCAATTATCCGAACTTGATGAAGACGGTCAAAAAATCCAAGATCCCCACATCTGGCTTAGTCCCAAGAATTATATCAAGATGGCACAATTAGTAACAACTAATTTACAAACCAATCAAAATCAAAATACCCAAGCAAAGATCAAAACTAATTCTCAAGCCCTAATCCAAAAATTACAAAACCTTGATTCTAATTATCAAACTCAATTAAGCCAAGCAAACTGCGCCAAAACTAAATTCGTCACTAATCATGATGCCTTCAACTATCTTGCAAAGGATTATAACTTAGAAGCTATCCCTATTAATGGGCTTTCGCCTGAATCTGAGCCAACAACTCAAGAACTCACTAACTTGTCAGATATTGTTAAATCTAATAATATTAAGTATATACTCACCGAGACTATCGCAAGCCCCAAGTTAGCTCAGACCCTAGCTAAAGAAGCAGGTTTGAAAACTCTCGAACTTAACCCGCTTGAAGGACTGACTAAAGAAGATATAGAAAGCGGCAAAAACTATATTACCGAGATGAATAATAATCTTAAGAACTTGTCCCTAGCCCTAGAATGTAAGTCAATCATATAAACTCCCAATGTCTCAACCTCTCATCTGTATCAAGAATCTCTCCTTTGGCTATAATGCAAGCCTTGCCCTAGACAGAATTAATCTTGATATTCAAGCAGGGGAATATATCGGTATCGTTGGAGCTAATGGCGGAGGTAAAACCACTCTAATCAAGCTAATTCTAGGTATTATAAGAGACTCAAAAAGAGCAATAACTATCCAAAAAGATACTAAGTTTGGTTATATCCCACAGCGATTATCAAGCACTGGAATAGATTTTCCCGCTCAGGTCGGCGAAATACTAAAAAACTCTTTCAAAAAATTCGACCAAAATCAATATCAAGAGTTACTAAAACTATGCCAGATAGAAGACTTAGAACATAGGCTTATCACTGAATTGTCAGGAGGTCAAAGACAAAAAGTCTTCATCGCCAAGAGTCTTATTAGCAGTCCCGACTTCCTGATCTTAGATGAGCCAACCACTGGCATCGACCCAAAGTATCGAACCAAATTCTGGACCCTCCTCAAAAAACTCAACCAAGAGCAAGGTATTGGAATAATCATAATCTCCCACGACTCCCACGAGATTCTAGCCAATGCTAATCGACTAATTCTAATCGATCAAACCGTCAAAAAAGACAGTAGCCCAGCAGTCTTCGGGCATTTCCACTAATTTTTATGATTTCTATCTTTGAGCTATTTCAATACCAATTCATTATCAATTCTCTAATTGTTGGAAGTGCCGTGGCTATTGTCGCGCCCGTCATTGGGACTTTTTTGGTAGTTAAGAGGTTCTCGGCTTTTTCGGATACTATAGCCCATACCTCTCTGGTTGGGATTGTCCTTGGACTAATTCTCAAGATTAATCCAGTTCTAAGTAGTATTATCACAGCTATTATCACAGCTCTAAGTATCGAAACCATACGCAAGACCCAAAAAAACTTTAACGATTCTATTCTTGTTCTTTTTATGACAGGAGGGCTTGGGCTGGCTACAATTCTCATCAGTCTCAATAAAAACTCAGGTATTAACATTAATAATTATCTCTTTGGGAGTATTAATACAATTACGATATCGGATATCTGGATTACCTTGGGCGTTGGTATTTTTGTCCTTGGAGTTGTAATTTTCCAATACAAGAATTTCTTTCAAGTCGCCTTTGATGAGGACATGGCAATGGCTAATAAGCTGCCTGTGGATTTTCTTAATTTTCTCTTTATGATTTTGGCAGCCTTGGTCGTTTCAATTAGTATCCAGACAATTGGCGTTCTCCTAATCTCAAGTCTTATGATTATTCCCGTTCTAACAAGTCTAAAGCTAAAACAAGGATTTGCCAATACGATGATTTTGTCAGCAATTTTTGGAATTGTCTCAATCTGGCTTGGTGTAATTGGGTCTTTTTATCTTAATCTAGCTACGGGAGGCTTAATTGTAATGGTTAATATTGGGTTGTATGTTCTGGTTTCGGTAATTATGCGGATTAAATACTTACCATTGACTTAATACTAAAAAAGCAAGATAAATATTAGTATTATGATCCCACCAACTAGCGAAAAGCTGCAATTAACCTACTACTCAGTAATCCAACAATATAAATACTTAATTGAGGAAGTTAAGCAAAACCCTAACAAATCTGATTACTTAAGTAATCCCAAAACCCTAGGTTTAAGTATAAGTGATAGTAAAGATACTACTATAAATGAAATAGTCTTTGATTTTGATCCAGGGTTACTAGTAAACAATATAGATGATTTATAGCCAACCCATCTCCCATCTAGCCACTACACTCTCCACCCTTGCCTAAATTCCTAATATCCCATTACTTATCTAAATATGAGCAGATACAGTAA
>JAYWGL010000018.1:0-3239 GCA_043778275.1 Minisyncoccota bacterium | reverse complement strand
GCTAATTGAGACCCAGTTAACTTCATCTGGATTTGGCCAGTGGTGATAAGAAGCACAAACATAGCCCTTGTAGAGAATTGGCTGATAGCCGTCTCCACTACTACTAGATCCAGTGGCAATAGCTATGGCAAGTGTAGAAAATTTGTTGCTGATGGATGTTGCTGGGCTTGTAATATTTTGACCAGTAACTCGGATATTTGTCAGACCGCTTGAAGGTTCTGTAGCTGTCCAAGCTCCACCATTGTTAATAGAATATTCTGCTACTAGCCCACTCGGTACCTTAAGACTACCAAAGACATATGTCGTATCAACTGGAATAGTTTCATTAATTTGGATTTGGTTTTGGACATAGCCTGTAGAATTTTTATAATCTATTACCCATTTGACATTTCGCCCAGGTAGTGTATTAGTTGTACTTCCCGTAGTTTGATCAATACCTTTTTTGGCAATATCCCCAACAGCTTCCACTGGAAAAGAAGTAAATAAGACTTGAAGAGAGAGAGTAAACACCAAGCAAAAGACTATAACTCCCAGACCTTCTCTAGTTAATTTTTTTATTATATTAAAGGTTGTATTAGGCATATTTTAGATTATATTTTTGTTTTTGAGATAATTTTGTCTAATTGATCTATTTCTTCTACTTGAGGTATACTATCAACCATAAATCTTATAAAGACTTGATCAGAATTACTTTTTTGCTTTAAACTAGTTTTGGTTTCATTGACTCGCTGAACATAGTCGCAGCTAATAATTTTTTCTTTGGGTAATACTTCCTGATTATTGTCTTTTTTGAACTGTTCATACTTACGATACATAAAATTAAATTTATCCTCATCAGGTTTTATGTAGTTAGGATTTTTTACATAATAATAGCCCAATTGAGAGCCTTTTTGAGATTTCATTTTTTCTCGACTCCAGCCATTTCCTATATCTTGATAATCACCATCCTCAAAGCAAATTACCCCAGCTGTTCGACCAGTATTATCAGAAAACATTGTTAGATTAAGATTGAGATTCTCTTTTTTTAAAGTCGTCATAAAATTAACAAGGTCTTCTTGATTACGATCATTCTCAATAACTTCAAAACTTGTCCCTTCTACTGGTATTTTCAGGTCAGGGAAAAAATTGTTTTTATAATCGTCATTTAATATAGATTTAGTCAATTTACCATCTTCATATTTGACAGTTGTTCCATATTTCGGAATTTCAGTTAATTTGACAGTATTTTTTTTATAAACTAGATACACTCCGATTCCGCCAAGTCCAAGAGCTATTATTAAGATAAAAGTAATTAGTTTTATGTTTTTCATACAGCGTTTTTAGGATTTATTTTTTGCTTAATAATTTACTAGTTAAGCTAAATAGCAATGTAAATAAAATTAAGAGTATCACTATAAGTTTTTGAGGTAATTCCTTGCCTCCAGTTCTAATTAGATTACTAACTACATTTTGTGGGGATTGCTGTATCATATACTGGGCCAAATATGGGTATCTAGTAATAACTTTATTAGCTTCTACTGGATTATTAATAACTAATTTATCGTCTTTCCAACTATCCCCAGGGGTCAACTCGTACTCTTGTAATTCTTCAATCTGAGTTTGAGTTAATTTTATTTTAGTTGGTATATTTGTAAAGAGTGTTATTTTAGCAATAGCCAGGGAAGGGTTTTTGATAATATAATCTCTAACTATCGCTTCATTATTATCAAGCTTACCATCATTTGGGGCATTAACTCTGACTTTATTTTCAACTAAGACTTTTTGAGTGGCTTCTTGAGCATTGGAAATAAGGTAATCACCACTAAAAATTGTACCAAAAAAAACCAAGCCAAATCCTAGGTTGATAAGTAAAAGACTTACTAAAACTAAGCTTGGGTTATTGGTTTTTGTTTTCATTTTAGAAACTTTTTTATTTTTAGTGAGCTATGTAGATTAGATAGCCTTGAATGTCATAGAGATTTGCTCTATTCCTGCGTTAGCAATAGCTGTTGCACTTGTACAAGTTACGGTTGCTGATGCTGGCACTGTTAGATCCGGAGTTGCACAAATCATATTAGAACCGATTACTGAACTTGATAAAAATTGAAGTTTAGTAGAATCATATGTGTCAACAATTGTCACAGGATTTCCAGCAGTAGAGGGACCATTGTTGGTTGCTGTGATTGTGTAGATAACATTAGCATTTTGGTTAATTTGACCAATGTTGGCTACTTTATTAGTGGAATTAGAAGTTTTAGTGATACTCATATCAGCACTAGTTGAAACTACGGTTCCCGCACCTGTGATACTTGTATTATTAGCTGAAACTGTATCAGACATACTACAGCCTGCAACAGACGATATTGGAGCAGTTGGTGCAATTGTTACACTAGGAGAAACTGTTCCTGCAAAAGTAGGTACAACCGTTCCTGTGAATGTTACATTGACTGATTGTCCAGAAGCTAGAGTTAGACCTGTAATTGTGTTGTTATAGATTGTAGCTGCTCCTGAGCCTGATGTAGAAGCGGTGCCTAAAGTTCCAGAAGCAGTAACTGCAGTAACTCCTGTAATCTGAGCTGTATTGTAAGTAAAGTTAACTGAGGTAGAAGTTACCATTGATGGGCCGCCATTACTAATCGCAACTACAAATGATAGATTATTCCCAGCAAAACTTGATGCAGGAGAAGTTGAAATTAAAGATATATCAGACTTATAGCATAATTCGTCTTTTGCTGTGGCGCTGTTGTTGGTAGTGTTAGGGTCTGAGGTGTTAGAATTAACTACCGCTGTGTTAGAGATCTGAGCTGCGTGCCCTAATACTCCAGTTGTTAAAGATATCATAAGTACCGCTAGCACTAACCCTTGAACAAAGGTTTTTGTGAGTGTTTTTGAAAAAGTTTGCATATTTGCCTGTTTTTGTTTTTGTGTATATTTGTGTTTGATCACACCACTAAAGTGTAATTTAGTTACTTTATTTGGTCAAAGAAATCGCAAAGCTGGTTTCACACAGAGAATTACAATTAGGTTTACCGAATCTAATTGAGCGATATTTTGGTAAATAACTAACCTCATAATCATCTTGTGGGGTAATCTTTATTGCAGCATCTGTGTATTTGTCCTTAAGTAAATAAAAAGAATTTTTGGGTAGTGGGATTGGATCGTTTTGATCTTGGGACAAAAAATCGGATAAAAACATTGAGCTTTTTTGAAAATCGCTAAGATTTAATTCTGATAACTTGATCTTGGTTTCAACTTTGTTT
>JAYWGL010000017.1:0-3285 GCA_043778275.1 Minisyncoccota bacterium | reverse complement strand
AATCTAGCAAAGTACTATAATGATAAAATTGACTTTACAGATAACTTGATTAGAGAAGTATTAAGATTGACTAAGTGGGAGGTTGGTTAGCTATAATTTCGTAATTGGGGCTAAAATACTCAATACCTATCTTAAAAAAGCCCAATATCAAACAATTTGTCGACTCTGGAACGCCAGGTTGATGAAAAAAACTCTCATTGGAATATTATATCCCTTTGAGAGTTTTTACTGTGCCTAAATTGTGGTTTTATTTAAAATTAGCTTTATCCATCAGAATATATTTCTGGCGACCTTTGATTTCTAGGGTGTTGCGAGCAACATACTCAGCTATAATCCCTAGCATCATAATCTGAAGACTGCCGAAGAAAGTAATCAATAGAATTATACTTGCCCAGCCATTCGACCCAGCCAGCCCATATATTAGAGATAAACTTACATAACCAATAACACCAAAGAAGCTTAAGATACACCCAACAACTCCAACCAACGAAATCAAATGCAGCGGAAAAGTACTAAAGCTTGTCAACCCATCCAACGAGAACTTGAAGAGTTTGAGGTAATTCCAAGATGATAATCCCGCTGTGCGTTTTTCACGCGTGTACATTACTGGGGCTTTTTTGAACCCTGTGTAGAAGAGTAACCCTCTAGTAAACCTAACTGATTCTTGAAGCTTCAGAAATTCCTGCCGTACCCGCTCATTAAAGATATAAAAATCTGCTACGTTCTTGGGGATAGATCCTTTGGTAGCCATATCCATTAACCAATAAAAGCCCGAAGCTAAGAATATATACAGTGGACTGTCTTTACGCTCATTACGCTGTCCATAGACAATATCATAACCAGTATCTAATTTTGCTATCATCTCACTAATAATAGAGGGATCGTCTTGAAGGTCTGCATCAAGAGTCAGATAGGCATCGCTAAGTGGTGCATTCTCAATCCCAGCCAAAAGAGCAGCTTCTTTACCGAAGTTACGACTGAGATTTAACCCTAGGATGTTGGGGTTAACTTTGGCTAATTGGACGATTAATTGCCAAGTGGTATCTCGACTTCCGTCGTTGACTAACAGGTACTGAATATGCCAGCCAGACACCTTATTTAGATTATCTTGAAGTGCTTTTAGTAGGCTCTCGATATTGGACTCTTCGTTGTAGCAAGGGACTATTATAGTCAACTTACTTGAGTTAGTTATTGCCATAGAATTACGGGGAGAGGATTATCGTCCAGATTTGTTTCGTTTTCGATCATTTGGGTTCAAGAACTTCTTTCGGATTCGAAGGTTTTGTGGAGTAACTTCAACTAATTCATCATCGCCAATGTATTCAAGACAGTTCTCAAGTGACATAACGCGATGTGGGACAAGACTAATGGCTTCGTCATTTCCACTAGATCGCACATTACTTAACTGCTTTCCTTTACAAGGATTGATTTCGAGATCGTCGCCTTTGGCACTCTGGCCAATAACCATACCTTGATATACTTCTATAGCTGGTACAATGAACAGACTACCTCGCTGTTGAGCGTTGGCTAAGCTAAACGCCATTGTCATACCGCTCTCGGTACTGACGATAGATCCGTGGGAATCAGCTTCGCTGTAAGCAACGCTTGGCTTATAACCGTCAAAGACAGTATTCATAATTACAGTCCCCTTAGTTGATCCGATGAAATAAGACTTTAGACCGATAGTCGCTCGTGTAGGCATCCCAGCTGTAAAATGAAATTCAGTTTCTGTTTCATTTGGATACATGTTGGTAATATTAGCTCCTCGCTTACCAAGTTCTTGCATGATAATACCCTGGAATTCTTGTGGACAGTCAATCTCCACAATTTCAAATGGCTCTTGCTTAGTACCGTCAATCTCCTTGAAGATTACTTCTGGCTTAGATACTTCTAATTCGAATCCTTCACGTCGCATCGACTCAATAAGCACTGAGAGATGTAGTTCACCTCGACCACTAACAATAAATTTTTCAGCAGAAGCTGGATGATCAATAACTCTAAGGGCGACATTAGTTTCAAGTTCCTTGAAGAGGCGATCTCGAATCTGACGTGAAGTACCAAGCTTACCTTCTTTACCACCAAGAGGAGAAGTGTTAACTCCAAAAGTCATCTGAATAGTTGGCTCATCGACCTTAATACGAGGAAGGGCTTGTGCGTAATCAGGTACAGTAACTGTATCACCAATATTAACATCAGATAGTCCACCGATCATAACGATATCACCAGCAGTTACCTCCTCAGCCTCCTTAAGAGCTAATCCGTCAAAGACCATTAATGAAGATACTCGACCTGTAGCATTTTTACCTTCCCCCATTGCGATGATTGACATATTTTTGACAACTCGACCATTGGAGATAGTTCCAACCGCCATCTTACCCTTGAAATTATCATAGTGAAGTGCTAGAACCAGAACTTGAAGTGGATTGACAGTATCAGTTGTCTCAACCTTAACAGTTGGAGCTGGGACATAGTCAATTACAGTATCTAAGAATGGTGAAAGGGTTTCTTGTAATTCATCTGGCTTTAGACCCGCTTTACCTTGGACTCCACTTGCGTAGATAACTGGGAATAGTAATTGTTCATCACTGGCTCCAAGATCCAAGAATAAATCCTCTACCTTACTTAGGGTTCGCTCACAGTTAGCGGCTGGCTTATCAACTTTGTTTACGATGACGATGATTTTGTGTCCGAGTTCAATAGCTTTTTTGAGGACGAACTTGGTCTGAGGCATTGGACCTTCTTGAGCATCGACTAAGAGCGCACAGCCATCAACCATTCTTAGAGTTCGCTCAACTTCCCCACCGAAGTCCGCGTGACCTGGTGTATCTACAATATTAATCTTGTAATCCTTGTAATAGATAGAGGCATTTTTGGCTTTGATGGTGATTCCTCGTTCGGATTCTTGATCCATAGAATCCATAATGAGACTTCCTAGATTCTCGACATTACGGATATTTAAGGTTTGTTTGATTAAGCCATCGACTAAGGTAGTTTTACCGTGATCTACATGGGCAATGATGGCGATGTTTCGGATTTTTGAGGCGGAATTCACATTTGTCATAATTCGGATTAATTAATTGAAGATTTTTTATAAAAAGTTCTTAAGGATTGGTTTTTTGATATTTATTAGAGCCTAAAGACTTTTTGAGTTTTTGACAAATCTACAAGGAACCTGTCTAGTTAATCTTGCCCAATATTAAAGCCTTGGTTTAGATAAGGCATTATGAAGTACTTTATCACCAAGACTAAATTTAGTAAAATAAGTAAATTCTTTGAAGTCAAGTC
>JAYWGL010000016.1:0-9499 GCA_043778275.1 Minisyncoccota bacterium | reverse complement strand
AAATGTTATTCTAAAACTAAAGAAATGCTTGATATTTCGTTAAAGCTAATGATTCATAGATTTAATAGTATCTATAGTTGTTAAGCAATGCCAAAATATTAAGTAATCGTTTTTTCTCTATGACAAATAACACCAATTTAGATATAACCCCAAAATCTAATTTAAAATTAATTAAACAATTATTAATCACTTTTATAATTTCAATTTGTATTTATACAGGTCTTTTACTCCTCTTTATAAGAGAAGGGGTTTATCAAGATGGCTTTTCTAGTATTTTTTATACCTTTAATAACTATGGTAATTGGTATACTTTGCTAATTTTACCAGCTTGTTTCTCAGTTTTATACCTTTTTCGAAAATCAGCCTCTACTATAGACGGCGATTTGCCATTAAAAGAGAAAAATTTTAAGATAGTGAAAAAAGTATGCCTGGCAATTGCAAAAGTTAATTTTATACTTTTCTTGATTTCTTCTATTTATCTAATTTTATTACTTGGTGTTTATGGAATTTGGTGCGAATCTAATTTGAACTCCACAACAATGCAGTATGGTTGCTTCGCTTGGAGATTTGATATACTTGCTGTAACTTGGTTATGGACTGTATTTAGTTTAGTAAATACAGTATTCTTACTTTTTAAGAAGGGGTATACTCTAGTAGCTTTATCAGGAGCTTTATTTTTTATTAATCAAAATTATTTCTTTAATTTTCTAAGTAGTCGGCGAAATTCAACACTGAACCCTGTATTCTTACACACCAGCTTAACTATATTTCTTTTAATATTTATGGTTTTACAATCTTGGGATTATATAAAGTCTAAACTCTCCAAATCTAAATCACAGTCTTAAATCGGTAATCGCTTAGCTATTACTTTTACATTTGGTTGGAGGATATAATAATTAGGGAATCCTAGTTTTTTACGATCAAACTCTTTTTGATTGCTCGCTTTTGTTTTTATTACCTCCTCTTCAAATTGCGTACTTGCTACTTGGACGTCTTTTACTAATTTATCTACTTGAACTCTTCGACCTATGAATTCATCGTAATCTAGATCGAACTGCTCTTGCCAAACTGCAATTGTAACGGAATCTTTGGCAGCTCTACCATTAGCTCCAAGTTTTGGTCTGGTATTGCATCCCTGAATAGATTTGGCTACCGATGTAGATAGCTTGGAATTAGCTGGGATCTCTATCGAGGTAAAATACCTTATAACACTATCTTTTTGGGGTGTTAGTTCATTGCAGAATTGATTGATTGTTTGAACATTAAAACCCTTATCGACTAGCGATTGACAGCCCTCTATGAATTTATTTCGATATTTGATTAGTTCGGGTATATAGGAGACTGATTCTAGGTTTTGTTTTAGTGATTTTAAAGTGTCAATATAACTCAAAGTAAGATTGTTGTAGTTATTGTCAAAGTACTTATAAGTCAAAATATTGGTATCTTTAGCGGTGTCTAATACTGGGCTTAACTTATTATTAAGATACTCTTCCATTAGAGCTTGGCTAACAGTTTCATCTGTGATAAGCGACTGTGTTGAGCAATTGCTATTAATCCCTATGTTTGTAAATTGATCTAACTTTTTTACATAACCCAGAAAATCTTTGGAAGTACTCGAATAATCGGAGCTGAGATTATTAATTTTAGCTTTATTGGCAGAATAAATCACCTCTAAGCCAGCAGGTTGAATTAGAGTCAGATACCAAAATATACCACCAATAAATAAACAAAAATTTAGTAACCAAATGATTCTGTTCTTCCAAGACTTTTTACGGATAGGAGCTACAGAACTTTCTACTTGATTAATTGTGGGATTGAGATTTGTTTCATTTTTTAATTTTTTCTTATTAGAGCCAAACCATGATTTTTTTTCTTGAGGAGCTGCTATAGCTGGAATTTCTTTTTCTTGGTGGGGTGAATCAGATTTTGGACTTGCTTTAATTGACTGGTAATTATTATAAATAGCTTGAATTTTGGCAAAGTCTGTATCTTCTGAATTACGACTGGGTTGCTGACTCATAAAATTGTTTACAATATTAGCAGCCTGATCTTTGTTTCGATCGATGTTATTAGTTTTATCTGATGGCGTGTTATAGCTATCTAATAAAGGGTTAGGTTTGTAGTTAGACATTTTTGGTAATTATTCATTAGGTCTATTAGCGTATAATTAAATCTTGTCATAATATCTAATATTTCGTCAAACGTTACTTCCTTATTTATCTCGAGGAATTTTGAGATAGTCTAATGAAAAGCCCATCATCTCCCGGAATCCAGGCATAAGACTTGTATCAGCAAAGTTAGTTACTACACCTGGTTTTGGTTCAGAAATTTTTATAACTATCATAACTTGGGAGTTTGCCGTCGGTCCATAGCCAATCAAAGTATGGTCAAACAGACCTTTTTCAGTATTGCAGGTGTAATCACAAGAAGAGCCTTTATATTGGCGGGTAATTTGAGCAGTTCCTGTTTTAGCAGCTATGCTGTATCCTGGAATACTGTTTTTTCCAACTTGTTGTCCAAGATAGCCTTCATCCATAACTGATTGCATATAGCTAGTTGTTAGCTTAGCACTTTGTTCTGTAAAAACTGATTTAGGCTCAGGTCTATTCAAGATAGAGTTACCACCTTTACCATCGTCAATTTTGCCATTTTGATCGACTATCTTCTCTATTATAAAGGGTTCGACCATCTGACCCCTGTTTGCAAGTGCTGTGTAAGCTCGTGCAAGTTGTATAGTACTGATAGCTATACCCTGTCCAAAACCGTGTTGAGCAAAGCAATATTGACAGTCCATATTTTTCTCAAGGCTGCTAAGATTGCCGTTACCCCCACCAGCAAAAGTAGCTTCGGTAGGCTTATTGAACTCAAATCTATTGACAAAATAGTCCCTCATTTTGATATTTCCAAGTGTATCTGTAATATCCGAGATTAAGGTATTAATCGAGTCGCGAATTACTAATTTAAGATTATTTTTTCTACCAGAGTAAGAAAGATTTTGCGAGTTGCTAATCCGTAGCTCGGCACCGTTGAGCTCTTTGTAGATTTTACCATTTGTATCATAATCAGCCTTTTCCCAATTCTCAGGTACTCCAATTCTCTGTCCTTGGCTACCCGTAGTCCCTTTTTCGTATTCACTTAGGGCAGCAGCGACAGTTAGAGGTTTCATAACTGAGCCAACTTCGTAGTCTTCACTCGTAGCTACATTGCGATAGGTAGAAATCTCCCCTTGTCCATACACATTAGGGTCAAAGCTGGGTGCAGAGGCTAGGGCTAGGACTTTACCAGTTTTTGGATTCAGGACTATCATTGAGGCATTTCTAGGCTTTCCATTGGCATTGGTATTATCTTTGAGAACTTTTGCCAAAATCTCTTCAGCTTTTTGCTGCATTGTTAGATCGAGTGTTAAATATATGTCAGATCCATTTTGGGCTGGGAGGGAATCTTCATTATTAAGCTTGTTACCAAGTATTACTGTGCGGCCGTTACGACCTGCTAAAGTTGAACAGTATTTTTGTTCCAGTCCGTAATATCCTATACTGTAGTCTAGGCTAGAGGCGCCACTGCGGTCATTATCCTCGATCATTTGGCGACACTCTGTTTTGATACCTTCTTCACGAGACACATTGTACTTAGGGATATATCCCAGGGTGGATCCCAGAAGTTCTCCAAAAGGGTAGGATCTCGTAATATTTTCACGAATTCCAAGCCAAGTAAAATAACTATTTTTGTTTTCAGATTGCTCAATTAAAAAGGTGGCAACTTTTTTTTGCTGTTCACTTATACCTTTGACTAATATAACATATCGTGAAGGATTTTCTTTGGATATTTCTTGATTTATGAGATCAAAGACTGTGTTATAAGATAAGTTTAGATTGCCAGCAAGTCCTGTAGTTAACTCTTCAACCTTCAGTTTATTTTTGTTTATTACAGTTTTTAGCGCTAATGGATCAATCGAGAGATTAGCTATGTTTTGGGTACTGGTTAATGAAATTTTTGTCTGGTTACGAGCAAAATCCTGTATATATATTTGTCCTTTTTTTTGATTCTCAATAATACTGCGTCGAATCAAATTACTACTAGGATCAATGTTGTTACTGGCTGATATATAATAACTAAAAATTTGCAGATTTGCCAAATGAAGAATAATCAATCCAAAAATGAAAAAGGTTACAAACTTTACCACTCCAAAACGGTTGCGTGAGGAGATCCAAATGAAAATATACTTCAGTGTTTTGATAAATAAATTTAAAATGTAAATCCAGATACTAGTCAAAACTTTTTTTAAAGTAACTTCTTTTGGTTTTTCTTGTCCCCCTCTTAAAGTAGATTTATTAGAGTTTGGTTTTTCGAACTCGCGGAAACTGGGTTTTAGCGGTGTGAATTTTTGGGTACGAGTACTAGAGTCGGTTAGTTGAGTAAACCCGATTTGTACATTTTCTTGAATTTTTGATGTAAATTTTTCTAATTTAGATTGCTCCCTAGAGATGGTTTTTAGATTATTGATATTTAATTTAATTTTTGCCATCTCTTATTTATCTTTGAAACGATAAAAGTACTCATCTTTTTTATCTAGCCGGCAATCGATTATTGCGTATTTACGACCGAGATATTGCATAAAGGTAGATTTTTTGAGAAGTTTTTCTGGCCATTCGACAAATACTACATTATCAACACTCGTTAACTCTTCTTCTATCCAACTGAGATCTTTCTCCTCTAGCGGGTTTAGTCTGTGAAGATCTAGATGGGCAATTTCTTGGTAGTTTTGACTACTTGCCATACCAGTAGGTTTCAATGGGTATTTTTGCATTAGTGCAAATGTTGGAGAACTAGCCTCGACTTCTGTACCTAAGATTTTACACAATTCAGTTACTAAATAGGTTTTCCCACTGCCCATTTCTCCTCGGAGGAAGAATAGAGATATCTCTTTATTGGTTACCAGGGTGCTTGCTATATCTAGAATCTTATCAAGGTAGATTTTTTTGTTCATTGGGATTGTTAGAGTTTTTGGCTTATCTTTCTTTCCGCCGCCACCCATAAAACTCTGTGGCTGAACCCCTTCCAAAAAGTCAACTAGTTTATAACTATCAGGGTGTTGCCGAACTTTGTTTAAGGCTGCTTCTTCTATTTGACGGACTCGCTCTCGGGTTACATGGAAAACATATCCAATTTCTTCTAATGTGTGACCAATATTAGTCCCGTCTAGCCCGAATCGAAGAAGAACTACTTTTTTCTCTCTTGGTTCAAGACAATCTTCGATTATCTTCATTATGTGATGATGGAGGAGCTTATTAGAGGCTTCGTCTATAGGCTGGATAGTTGACTCGTCCTGAATCATATCAACCATCTGAGTATCAGTCTCATCGCTAAAGCCAACCATTGTGTCAATTGAGATAGTGTCTTGACTTATACGCTTAAAATAGTAGATAGTATCCACATCAACATCCAATCTTTCAGCCATTTCATCATCAGTTGGGTCTCGACCTAACTCATCAACTAACATTTTTCGCTCCTTACGGAATTTGTTAAGTTTTTCTTCTACGTGGACAGGTAGTCTAACTGGTTTACTTTGATCTGCTAGGGCTCGTTTGATACTTTGGTCAATCCAATAATTGGCATATGTACTAAATTTGTACCCACGACGCCAATCAAATTTCTCTACAGCACGCAGTAGTCCCATATTACCTTCTTGGATTAAATCTAGGAATGCAAGATTTCGTCCCATATATCGCTTAGCAAGGTGAACAACAAGCCGAAGATTAGCATTATTGAGCTCTCTTTTGGCAGCTTGGTCAGCTTGTTCTATTCTTTTGGCTAGTTCTACTTCTTGATCTTTGGTCAAGAGCGGGTAACGGTAAATATCCCGAATGTAATTTTGGGCCGCATCATCAGATAGCTCGCTAGAATCAAAATCAAATCCATTATTATCAGTTAGCTTTTCCGCTAATTCCATTTCTAGAGATGAATTTCCAGACTCATCATTGATTCCGTTCCAGAGGTTGTCTAATGTGTTGACATAATTAATAGGTGAACCAGAATCTTCACATAGATCGATAATATCTTCTACTAATTCAATATTGTTTTCGGGGAATGGAATTGCATAGAGTACCTCATCCTCAGTTACAAAACCGCGAGAAATACCTTGCTTAATCATATCAACAATTTTTTGTTGAAAGTCCAAGTCCTCCATCTGAAAATCAGGATAGAGAGAAGCGTCGTTATTAATAAACTTTTTTAAGGTTTTGTTTTTGTTTTTACTTTCGCGGATTTTTGCCTTTTTTTTCATCTTGACCTTTACTCCGTCATCGCGCGTTAGATATCTTCGACTCCCCTTTTCTTCGATATTTTCGTTATCTAGGGCCTTAAGTCTGTTGGTCTCAGCAGCGGATATTAGATTTAGCCCTAAAATCCCCTTTCTAGTAACAATTTCTTCTGAGTTAACATTTTTTTTACTATCTAAATCAAGAAAATCATCACTTTTACCTTTGAAGCCTTCTTTCCTCCCAAGTTTTAATTTGTCACCGCTGTCTACCTCCTCTTTTTTTGGAGGCTTATTGTTCATAATTTTGGTGATTTTAGGTGCTCGGACTTTAGCAGTTTTAGCTGATCCAATAGTTAATCTCTTTCTATCTGAAGAAGATCTTTTTTGGATTTGGGAGCCTTCTTCAGTTTCTCCTGTGTTATGCTTGAGAGTTTCTGCTATGGTTTTTCTTGGCATATTGATATTTTTTGTTTATTGTTCTTTAAAATAGATAGGACTAAAATAATTTGACTAAAAGTGTATTACTGACCAGGTTATGACAGATTGTGAAAAATAATAATATCTTTAATTACTATCAAATTATTGATACAACGAGTATATTATAAATAATGTCTTTTTACCATCTTGGCTTTAGAATCTACTTCTTTAGTGAATCACTTTAAATGAAAAATATAAATCAAAAATCGTCAAGAAATTTTTATGCTAATAATCGTTGAATCTCCCGCCAAAGCCAAGACCATCTCCCAAATTTTATCCAGCTTCAAAGAGTTTCAAGGTTCCTCTGTTCGAGCTTCTAAGGGTCACATTAGGGTAATTAGTGATACAAATAAATCACCAGATGGTACCAAACTAGAAATTAACGGTATTGATATTAAAAGTCAATTTACTCCAATTTATGATATTGATGAGGCTAAAAAAGATGTCATTACCGAGTTAAAAAAACTTGCCAAAAATGCTGATACTATATTATTCGCAACTGATGAAGATCGCGAAGGTGAGGCTATTAGCTGGCACTTATCAGAAATACTAGGAATCAAGGATAAATCCAAAGTCAAGAGAATGGTATTTCATGAAATAACCAAGATGGCAATTCTAAAAGCGATTAAAGAACCTCGTAACCTAGATCTCAACCTAGTTGCAGCTCAACAAGCTAGGCAAGTACTGGATAAATTAGTTGGTTATAAACTTTCCCCTATCCTCTGGAAAACCTTAGGTAATTATAGCTTAAGTGCAGGGCGGGTTCAATCACCAGCTCTTAGACTAATCTGTGGGCGAGAAGACGAAATCACAATTTTTGTCCCTAAGGAGTATTGGGAAATTCGCGGGAAATTCAACCCCTTGACTCCCAATAATGTCATCTCACCGACAAAAACACCGCGGTCCTCAGAGCCTCTGGCTGCTATTATACAGAGTTTTAGTAGTGAGAACTTGATGAAAAGCGTTCAATACGGTATTTAATTATTCCCAATAAAGTCCAGTAGCCTGACTGACAATACTATCTAATTCCTTGAGGAGATCTTTATCTGTTCCTGTAGCAATTATGCGGAACCATCCCTGACCTACTGGGGAATTTATCCCAGCATTAGGAGTCAGCTTTGTATTAGTTAGAGCTGTAAATAACTCTGTCCCGCATGAATCGCTATTGGTATAACTCTCTTTTTCCGATTGACTTGCTTTTGTCAGGTCTAATGACTTAATTACATCATTGTATTTATCGGTTCCTTTTTGGTATATTCGAGAGCTTGGCAAGTAAATATAATCCGTTCGACCAATGGGTAGTACTCGCGTTATTTTATCATTGACTTGGACTGTTTGACTATTACAAGTAATGGCACTTAATCCGCTGACGCTTGGGACTTCAAGAGTTATAATGGCTTTCAGACCTTTTTTAGTTAAAGAAAATTGCTTAGTGGAAATACTACCAATTTGCCAATCTATCGGATAAAGAAGCTGAAAATTAGGAAAGTCACCATAGCTGTAAGTTGTCTTTTTTATCTCGGCTTGGCTACTTAATGGTGTGATATTAGTTTTTTGGGAAATATTTTTGACTAGATCAGGATTAAGAGAAAGTAGGATTATACCAATTATTATTAGAGCGACTAGACCAAGAATAGGAAGTAATAGCTTTTTTATCTTTTTATTATACGGCAATGACATATTGTATTTTTATTTTGCTAGTTTTTATTTTTATGATTGGTATCTTTAAGTATGTTAGTCTTTTAGTCAAGTTCTAACCGACTCTAATTACCAAATAATGATCTCTCTAGGCTGCTAGCATCTCCAGGTTTATTTTTGAACTGGGCGGTAGTTTTTTTGATGTTTTCTCTCGCCTTTCGAATTGTATCCGAGATTCGACCTCCGAACTCCCCTTGCAATTTTTTGAGCATCTGAGTAATGGGGTTGGGATTGGCTGGGTCTTCTGTGAGTGTCAGTGGGTAATTACCTGTACTTTGGATAATTTCTAACTGATTAGATTCTGGTTCTAGAACTTCGGGGTTAAGTTTGATTTGATCAACTAGAATTGGAATTGGCTGTGCATTTAGATTTGTCGATTTTGGTATAGACTCTAACACCTCAAAAGGCGGAGTAAAAAAATCACTACTATCTGCTATTTCGGGAGTAGAAATATTTGGCAATGATTGGCTAATTCGCTCTTGGATTATTTTTTGAGCATCGTCTTCTTGTATTGCGGGAGGTAAAAAATCTAACTCATCAACCAGGAATGGATTATCAAGTTCGGGTTCTACATCTTCTATATTAGAATTATTGGGGGCAAGATTTGTGGCAGGGAGTTCTGAGGTTTCTTTCTTTGTTGAGGCAGCAAAAATACTTTCCCAATCAACTTCTTCCTCAGTTTCTGTTGGTGCGATTATAGGAGCTGTAGTAGGTGAAATAGCAGGGGGTATTGGGTTAGAGGTCCGTAATTTTTGGAGTGCCCGTAATCTATCCATAGCAGGGCTGGTACTGCCAGACGGTGGGCTGCTTAAGGGATTAGTGGAAGTATTGGGATTAGTCACTTATTGATGAGTTTGGCTTATGACTTTTTTGTGATATATATCAAGTATATATTCGTTTTATGCCTCTATTATAAATAACCAATAAGTTATTGTCAACAACCTAGAAGCTTATTCCAGAAGCTATTGAACCTGTCTAGTTAATCCACCTACCCCACATCACAACCGTAACTTTATTCCTGCAAGCAAGGTCATAGCCTCTAAACTCTCTACCAGTCTTTCATAA
>JAYWGL010000015.1:0-9848 GCA_043778275.1 Minisyncoccota bacterium | reverse complement strand
TAAATTTAGTCTTGGTGATAAAGTACTTCATAATGCCTTATCTAAACCAAGGCTTTAATATTGGGCAAGATTAACTAGACAGGTTCAAAACGCATTTGCCAAAAATCAAATTCTTTGCTATGTAAAGTATAATAATTAAGCAATATTAATCTAATATTATTTAGACTTCAACGAGGTAAAAAAATTCCTATTGCTAGAATTACTACTACTATCGCCTTACTCTCTAAGCTATGACAGTCCACAATATTCGCCAAAATGAAATATACAATGAAAACCTAGGTTTTATTCAAGATTTAGTTAACGGTTCGCCGCAATTACTTGATTTGGCAGTTTTCCCTTTTGAACTTGGTCAGATGTTAATCCAACTTCCATCTCCAAAACTAAAATTAGTTGCCAAAGAACTTGCCGCCGCCCCCGATCTTTATAAAAACCCAAAACGTTTAAAGCTATTACTCACAGAATTAGAACTGGAAAATGTAGAAAATCTTATAAATGGCAGTAGCCTATATCAGTCCCAACTCGAGGCACTTACCCAAACCATAGTTGGCGATGTGTCAGGAAGTGTTGAGTTGGCGAATCAACTTAATAACCTGACATTCTTTTATAGATCTCTAGCCTATGCCTTATATAGTCAACTTAGTCATAATACGGAGCTCGGAGCTGCCTGCAAAAATTTTGGGATAATTAGTTTTAAAATTGGTTTACTTGATTTTATTAATGCCAAACTTGGTAAAAATATCGGAGATTATTATGTAAAAAAAGTTTTTGATATAGCTATCGAGTGGGCCCAGCTTAACCACATGACACTTGTACATCGATTCGGGGTTAAAGGCAGTATATTAATTGTGGATCATACTCTGGCAGGCTTAACAAAGGAGCGAAACCAAGCCTTAGAAAAACTATTTGTGGATTATGTAACGGTTAGAATTAAAGAAATTATGATAGAAAAGCTGGAAGAATTTAACTTTGAATTTGTGCCGATGATTATTACTGGTACAGCTTCGATTCACACGGCAATTTCTAATCTAAAAATAAGCAAAACTAGCACTCGTAACAAAACCTATTTTGAGATTGCCAAAGTAGTGGGAGATTTATGTCATTTCCTCTGTGACGCTCGGCTAGAAAAAGAATCAAAACGGGTTTGTCGAACTTGGTTGAATAAGAGCGGTATTTTGATGCCATTTTTGAAAAAAGTTATTGAAAAAGATTTGGTAGATGATACGCTACCTGAGTTTTTGGGAGAGGTTAGATTAAATAATATTACATTTTTGAATTACTTATATCAGCAAAGTATCTTTTTTAATTCACAGATTACTAATAGTCAAAACAAAGAAATGACAATTTATTTCAAACAACGCAAAGATTCTGGCTTTATCAGAGCAGGATTAATCCTACAAAATTTAAATCGTCTCAGAAATTAAAGTCAAAAAGAGATGTTTATCGCTTGACTTATTCACAAAATTTAATTAAAACTAGTTGAATCTAATTCAATCTATTGATTTATAGCTATTCCTAATTATCAGCTACTACTATATGAGCATTATAAACAATTCTAATTTTTACCAAGATAAAGTAAATCAATTACTGGCAAAAGTTGCCAAAACTGAACCAACTGTAGAATTAGAGTTATACTGGCAAAAGAGATACCAAGAAATAGTCGATAATCTAAGTTTTAATCTCAGTGAGCATACTGTGGATATGGTTTTTGAGAATCTGGTAACAAGACCAAGCACCCCAAGCGGATTAATAAACATCGAACAAATCCTGGACGAGAAAAACCAAGTCAAAGAATCTACATTGCAAAATATAGTTGAAACCTCGGTTAGATTATTAGATGCTATTTTAGATATAATTAACTTTGATCAGCCAGCTCGCCAGACCATCAAAGAATTCAGAAAAATTGCCATTGGGATAGAAAACTTGGATAGTTACCTCACGATACCCGAAATGTTTATCGACCAAGTAGATTACCTTGGAGAGATAATTAGTAATAGTGTATATAGAGCCTCTGAGTCTCTAGCTGAGGAAAAAGGAGCCTGTGAGCGATGGGAAGATATCAAAAATGAAATAAACTCTAAAGGGTTTGAATATTGGTTCAATCCTGATAGTGGAGAAATTCAAACTAGTCAGGAAATCCAAGAATTTATTACTAATAACCCAGAGTCTTATTCGCAGATTATGAATGATTTTGAGATCGTAGCGAGGCGAGGAAGTCACCTTCTTTTATACCCTGATAAGCTAGAATGGGAAAAGTGGTCAGATCGCAAATCCCTAAAATCCACTGTAGAAAAACCAGAAGAACCAGAAAAAATAGAAGAAGGTGAGAAAGCACATGAAACTGTGGTAGAAAATCCTATCAAAGAGTTAGCTGAAGATTTGCCAGAGTTTTTGAAGCAGAGCGCTGAAAAGATTAGTACGCACAAAGACCTAGCTGAAAGTCTTCATATTAGCGATGAAGAGACCAAAAAACCAAAAGAGCTAAGTAAAAACTTTGCATTTCCTGAGATGATTTCTATGGAAGATATTTTACCAGGATTAATAGGAGAAACAAAAAGCTGGGCAGAGGGTGATGATGATTTTAGTAGTATTTTTGGCTTGGGTAAATTCAATAATAAGTCGAATAGAATTAATAATGCAAAATCTCAGATTGAGAAAATAGAAGAAGGAAGGGTTTTTCCAATTAAAGTTGAGATGGCTGAAGAAAAAGCACCTGATCCTGAGATTGAAATTCAACCCAATCATGACAGCTTAATAAGCCCAATAGATGAAGTTGAGCAAGTGCAAGAAGAAGTACAAGAAGAGCTCCTTGAATCCGAGGGTATTATTTCGGCATTTAGCGTTGGTGAGTTGGTTAAAGTATTCTCTGGTAGTGAGATCTCTGACTTTTATCAGATTGTTGATATAACTAAAGAGGGTGCAGAAGTTTTATACCATTTGACTGATAAAGACGATGCTCAAATTGTAAAAATATGCCTAGAAGAAGAGATGCAACCCGCCTTGTTAGAAGAGTTAATTGTGTCAGCTAACGCTGGTAGCAGAGTTAAATCAGAGGTACAAGTAGCCCCAATTGATCTTAACCCGCCTGACACTTCTTTAGTGTATCTCACCCAAGCAATAGTCTTCAACCAAAATGGTCAAGTTCTACTTGCTGGTGATAAATTACCAGAGGTCATGGTGCCGCAAGGTGAGGTAAATATAGATTGTCTAATCAACCAGCTCTCCAGCAATCACAACATATCAATAAAAGATATTGAGGAGATTGGAACTTTTGCGGCGGATGGTTCTGTGCAGACTGTGTTTTTGGGACAGTTAGATGATGAATTTAACCAGACAAAACCACGCGGGTTAGCAGTTTTTGACATTGATAAGGCGCTTAAACTATTGCCTAATCTTGAGAAATATCTTTCTAGTGCTAGTGAAAAAGAAATACAAGCCAAAAAACGCTACTCCTCATTAAATAATCAATACAAAGCAGCTATAGAAGAGAATCAAAACTTAAAGCAAAAAGTTCGTTTATTAGGATTAAATCTTCAAGTCTTAGCCGACGAAAACCTAGGAGTTAACAAAACCAATAATATCCAAAAAGCTATTAATACTCGAGGCGAATACAACTATATCCATATCACCGAGCATTCAAAATTCTCTAAGTTCTTCCCGACCTTGGAACAAGTAATTACAGATGATGAAATCGGTAAGATTACTCTAAAAATTCAATACGATACCTTTGGCGCCAAAAAAGCCTCAATAGATATTGACAGCGATAAGCTCCGCGATAAAGATTATATCTTATTAACTAGCTACCTCAACTTGGTTAATACTTCGCTTGCCAGTGGAGCGAGTCTAGCTGATGTATCTTTTGTGCTTGAGCACCAGGGCAAAGGCAAGCTAGATTTTGGGAATAATCTTATTAATAAGATATTATTGATTCTCTCACTATGCTTCTTATCGATGCCAGCTTCTATTGAACAGATTAACTCCTCAGATACGATAATAGTGACCCTTACAAAGGTGCTTGAGTCAATTAGTCAGAATAAGTCTTTGTTAGAATTAGTTTTGGAATCGGAACCAGTTAACATTGTAGAGACTGTGCAAAATATAGAAAAACCAACAACTAAGAATTCTCGCTTAGTAAAAAGACCTAAGCTTTAGTTCGGTTAGTTTGAATTGACAATTTAACCCATTATGGGTAATAGTGTAATTGAATTTTAATTTGGTGATTATGACTTGGTATAACAAATATAGACCATTAAGTTTTGATGATGTGGTTGGGCAAGAGCTGGTCAAGCAAGTACTCAAAAACTCTCTCATGCGAGACAAGATCAAACATGCCTATTTACTAACTGGTCCAAAAGGTACTGGCAAAACTACAATGGCAAGAATATTTGCTAATGAGTTAAATGAGACTAACTCTAATCCGCAAGCCAGCCTTGAGATTATTGAGATGGATGCGGCTTCTAATACTGGGATTGATGATATTCGCTTCCTCACTGAAGTAGCCCAAGTCCCACCAATTGCTGGAAAGTACAAGATCTATATAATAGATGAAGTCCACATGCTCTCAAAAAGTGCTATGAATGCCCTGTTGAAAATACTGGAAGAACCACCAAAGTATTTAATATTTCTCCTGGCAACAACCAACCCAGAAAAGTTATTACCAACGGTTATGAGTCGATTGACTAAATTAACCCTAACCTCGCACACAATCCAAGGTCTAGTTGGACGGATGAGAGATATAGCTGATAAAGAAGGGCTCTTGATTACTGATAAAGCTCTTGAGATTATCGCAAGTAGAAGTTCTGGCGGTCAAAGAGATGCTATTAACCACCTCGAAACTGTGGCTAGTTTTGACATGGAGTCTTATGACGATATTAATGTAAGTCAGCTACTTGGGCTTGTAAATCAGGTTTTGATTCAGGGTGTGATTGAAGCTCTAGTCAAGCAAGAAGTTAAAACTGAGTTAACTAAGCAGGTTTCAGAACTTGGGCTGGACGGTCAATTATTTCTCGGGCAGGTATTTGAACAGATTCTAAATTTTAGTTTAGAAGGTAGTTCTGATTACGATAGTTTGATTAATCCATTAGCTGAAGTTATTAGCTATCAACTCCCTGCTTTGACCCCGTTGAGTGCTCTGGCTGTTTTGCAATCTAAGATTGGTATTCGTGTTTTTCAAAAAGACTTCTCGCCAATACTAAAAAAAAAGCCTAATTCAGCAGCTTCATTAACCTCAGAACCAAAGCCAACTAAAACCGAGCCGAAAATAATCCCAGTTGAGACAACCCCTGTGAGAATAACAGACGAAATAAAAGATGGGTTAAAAGATGGATTAACTACTACAAAGGCAAATCAATTTTTTCAAAGCCTGAATCATCTTTCTAATACCCCACCAACTCTTAAGATGTGCCTCCAAGATGTTGTAGTGAGTAAAATTGAAGATAAAGATATTTACATTACAACTTCTAACGGATTTTTCTTGAATTTAATTAACAACCCGATTAATAACAAATTTCTCCGTACAGAATTAGAAAAAAGTTTTGGGAGTGGTTATGCTATGTTAGTAAATATTCGCGATAGTAACTTAGTCGCGACAGTTCCGACAAAAGCCCCGCAAGAAGAAAAAAAGCCTGAATTAGAAAAACCAGTTGTTACTAAAAGCCAATCAACAAACCAAGGTGAGAGCGAAATCTTTTATGAAGCTTATCGTAGTCTAAAGCCAGGGATGGAAAATAAAGGTATAAAAATTCACAGCCCAGTCAAACCATCGGAGTCAGATTCACAAGAAATGTTTGATGATTTAATCAGCGATTTGGACTTGGAATAAAGAGATTTTGTCCGAGGGCTTCATTATGACAAAAAACTGATTGATACATCACACTCAAAGATTTAAATATAATTTTTTATGACAAAATATCCAGAATTAACAAAAGAAGAAATCCAAAATAACGTCCCAAGTGAGCTACAAGAATCTAACTATCTAGAAATCGGCGAGAGACCTTGGGGGTTCTATTATGTACTCGAAGACAAGCCTACTTTTAAGGTCAAGAAAATTATTGTTAATCCTAACTCTAGACTTAGCCTGCAAAGCCACAAACATCGTAGTGAACATTGGGTAGTTGTTAGCGGACAAGCTATAGTTGAAATCCGCAACGAAAATAATAAAAATCAACCAGAAAACTGGGTTAACACGATGAACCCTAATGAAAGCTGTTATATTCCATTGACAGCAACCCACAGATTAAGTAACGAAGGTGTAATCCCTCTTGTGATTATCGAAGTTCAAGTTGGTGAATATACGGGAGAGGATGATATTGTCCGTTATGAAGATGACTTTGATAGAAAATAGATTTGACGAAAAATCTAACTCCGCCAATGGTTATAAAAATCAATACAAAAAACATATATGTCCATCCCTGCCTGCTGCCAATACCATCTCGAAGAAGCTGAGAATGATGCTAAACTATCCTTCAAAGACAGATTAATCAAAAATTCTAAACAGGTTGGGATTTCAATATTTGTAATTGGATTAGTTCTCAGTGGGCTATTCTTAATTTTACCAACTAAACCCGAGATTAAGAATCTACCCGGTAGTGCCAAAGAGTACCATATTGCTATAGTCAAGTCAGTCAAAGACGTCCAAAGCGGAACCAATCGTCAAACAGGTTTGCAGCAGTTCGGTCAGACGGCAGAGGTCGAATATTCTTTCCTTAGTACTAAACCTAATACAAAAGTTAGTATTAATTATGAAGCCATCTCTAATAGTAATAACCAGAACAAATTGCAAGTTGGCAATTGGATAGTCACAGGAGTCCAAACAAATCCCCAAACAAGTGAGGATATTCTATATGTAGTTGATCCTAGTTTTAGATTGGGATGGATTGCGGTCTTAGCAATTTTGTTTTGCGGAGTATGTATCTATCTTGCTGGAGCTAAGGGAGTTGGGGCAATACTTGGTATGATTTATAGTGGGGCAATTTTGGGACTTTTCACAATTCCTTGGATTGTTAATGGGTTGGACGCCGCTCTTGTCGCCATTATTAGTTCCATACTAATTATTTCGGTTTCGCTTTTTGTCGCTCACGGTTGGAATCGGCGAACTTTAATTTCTTTTAGTTCGCTTGTTGTTACGATATTATTTTCTATTGGACTCGCGTTTGCTGCGGTACAATTAACAAGACTTTCTGGAGCTGGAACGGAAGATGCCTTTTATCTTCAGAACATTCCTGAACTAAAAAATCTGAACTTACAAGGACTTTTATTGGCTGGTCTAATTATTGGAACTCTTGGAGTCCTGGATGATATTGTTACTGCTCAAGTAGCGATAGTTGAAGAATTAACCAAGCTTAATGCCAAGCTCAATTGGAAGGGTTTATATAATCGGGCTATGAATGTAGGGCGAGAGCATATTGTCTCACTCGTTAATACTCTTATCCTAGCTTATATCGCAACCTCGTTCCCATTGATGATTTCTTTTTATATTTTTCAGCGAGATCCTTGGTGGATTGTCACTAATCGCGAGATTATAGCTCAGGAGGTTGTTCGCTCAATAGCTGGATCTTTTGCCCTCCTGATTGCTGTGCCAATTACTACAATATTGGCAACTCTTGTTTTTACTTATCTTCATAATCGCCCAAAGCAAGTTGAATTTAGAGAAAAAAGCGGTTTTAGCTTTCAAGATGCCACTACAAAATAACTTACTTTAGAGTATGAAAAAATCAATTATTGTAATCGGTGCTGGACTTGGGGGGCTTGCAACTGGTTGTAGATTAGCTAGGCTTGGCTATCAAGTTACCATCTTAGAGCAGAATAATCAAGTGGGCGGCAAAGCCTCAGAGCTAAACATCGATGGATTTCGTTTTGACCGTGGACCCTCTTTTATGACTATGATTGAGGTTTTTGAGGATTTATTTGAGTTCTGCGGTGAAAAATTAGAGAATTATATTGATTATAAACCTTTAGACTCCACAGTTAGATATCATTGGACTGATAAAACAAGTTTTACAAGCTATCAAGATATTAACAAAACTGCAGATCTTTTATGCCAAGACCTTGGCGAAGACAAATCAAAAGTCCAAGATTATTTATCAAAAGTCAGACAAATTTATGAAATATCCAAACCCTTCGCCCTGGATAAACCTATTGAATTTAAGTCTATTTTTGATTCTGATTTTATTAAGGCTGGTCTTAGGTTTCTTGGACTAGGGATTAGTGGAAATCTCAGTAAGTTACATCGACAAGTTTTTTCTAACCCTAAGACGCGTAGTATTTTTGATAGGTGGGCAGCTTATGTGTATAGTGATCCGAGTAGATTACCCGCGATTATGTCTAGTGTGGGCTGGGCAGAAGTTGGCTTAGGTCTATATTTACCAAAGGATGGAATATATGGAATTAGCAAAGGTATAAGAGATCTAGCAATTAAGTTAGGTGTTGAGATAAGGCTTGAAACTCAAGTAGTTGGATTAGAGCAGAATCTTAATAAATCGTGGAATATTACAACTCTGACAAATACAACTGGTCGGATGAATTTTTTGACCGTGGATATTCTCATCTCTAATCAGGATATAAAAACCTTTCACAAAAACCTCCTGCAAAAGCCACTACCACACGATGCTAATCGTATTAAGAAAACAGGCGGATCTTATTTGATATTTTATTGGGGAATTAAGTATCATACCAATTTTGGTGACTTAGGTTTACATAATATTTTCTTTGGCGAGGGTTATGAAACTGGTATAGAATTTAAGAAGCAGTTTGACCAGGATAAGGTTGCCGATAATCCAATGGTTTATCTCAATATTACATCGAAGATTATCCCAACAGATAGCCCGATGATAGCCGGGCAAAAAGCCCAGAACTGGATAACAATTATAAGTACGCCACCAGATAATGGTAAAATTGATTGGAAAGACCAAATAGAAACCAAAAAAAGTTATATTCTGAATCTAATCGAAAATCAACTTGATATCTCAAGGGGGGTGTTAGAGAAGTTAATAGTCTGTGAAAAGGTTATGGCACCACCAGATATAGAGGATTGGACTGGATCTTACAATGGCGATCTGTCTGGCTGTAGAATAGAGTCAATCAAGGATGTTCTTAGTCGCCCCAAAGTCAAGTCAAGTCAATATGAGAATTTATTCTTTGTCGGGGGGTCGATTAATCCAGGCCCAGGCATGCCAATGGTTTTACTCTGCGCTAAGCACTGCGTTGAGGCTGTTGAGATTCTTTAGGTAGGTAAGCTTCTCTTGCCCTAAAAAAGGTATTAATCCGATTAAATTCTGTGCTAATTTTTATTAATTTATCGTTTGACATATCATCGGCATTAATACTTGTAATTTCGAATAGGAGCGATTGTAGATTTTTTATTCCTAGAACTTCTTTATGAAACCCTTGTATATATTGGCTAGCAAGAAAGAGTTCATTCTGCTGAGCTTGTTCTGAATTGGATAGGGGCTTTATAATAGCCATTGCTTTCTTCAAGAATCCTTGCTTTGGGATATTGGCTATAATATTACTTTGCTTAGTATAATTATCAAGATATTTCTGTAAAATTTTAGTCATCAATTTAGCATTGTCATTCCATTGTTCTCGGGCATTAGTGTCAAGAGCTTGATCTTCAGCAGTTTTTTTGTCAATTAGAGCTTTAAGAATCTTATTTAATTCTTCTCGAGAGGCTAATTCTGCTGTTGTGGAGGTTAGCTCAGCTTGAGTATCTTGTGAAATTTCTTTAGTTAGGCTTGGTCGCCCAAAGGCTGTTACCTTGAACCTGTCTAGTTAATCCACCTACCCCACATCACAACCGTAACTTTATTCCTGCAAGCAAGGTCATAGCCTCTAAACTCTCTACCAGTCTTTCA
>JAYWGL010000014.1:0-9952 GCA_043778275.1 Minisyncoccota bacterium | reverse complement strand
CTGTATCTGCTCATATTTAGATAAGTAATGGGATATTAGGAATTTAGGCAAGGGTGGAGAGTGTAGTGGCTAGATGGGAGATGGGTTGGCTATATATTACAGCTTTGTCAATGTTGACAGTTAATAAATCATTACTTATTATATGTTTATTATGAACGCTACAATCGAAAGACCTAAGATGAGGTCTGAAATAGAAGATGAAATAAAGAATCAGAAGTTAGAAATTTTTAACTCGCAAATAGCCGGTCTCTTAGCTCAAGAAGAACCAATCTCAATTAAGCAATTATGCGATGAAATGTGTCTTTTAATGGTACATGCCTTGCCGGATGACTTAGATTACAACGATTCACTTGGTGGCTTTACCAAAAGAATGCCCTGGGAAATGGCTTTGGACACCGTCCTTAATCAACCAATTCAAAACCTTTGCTGTTCAAGTGTCTTACCAGGTGATAGATATAATAGATGGGGAGGTACAATTTACGGGGTTGTAATAAATAATGGCAAAATTCAACACGCTAAGAAAAGTGATGCTAATTCCTGGAATCAACCATTAGATGACTCCAAAGATCGCAGCCCAACTAATTCCGAAATTGCCGAGGCTATAAGAAAACCAGATGAAAGGGCTATTAATGAATTTCAAATCAAAACTAATCCTGAAGATATTATCCCTTATCTTGATCTTGATATCATTTTAGAATATTGCTGGAAAGGACATTTGTGTTCTGTAGATAGATCTTTTACAGAGAAGGGTCAGACAGTTATAACAAAGAAAAATACCTTGAGCAAAATTAGAGAATTCCCAGAACAGATGAAAAAGCGAGGGTTTAAGCCTGTTTGTCTGTATAGAGGCAAACTTGTTGAATTAGACTTGAATGAATTAGCTGATATGATAGGAAATAATTTTGATCAGGATCAGTTAACTGGTACAGATTACCAAAAATATCACAGGGTTAAAGCAAATTATGGATTACTACAAGAGTACATTAATCGCAGCATAAAATCAATTGAATTAGATGAAGTTAAAATTAAGCTCTAACCCCTTGACAAAAACCACTTTTTGGGAATTTACTTGATCATATATCTTATGTCTAAAATTGATTTACTAACGCTAAAACCTCTCCTAAATGTTTCACAATTAGCAATGTCTGTAATTGCTTTAGCTGCACCTGTTTTAATAGCAATTCAACCTGCTAACTCTCAACAAGCTGAAATAAAAGTTCGGCAATTGAAAAATGAAAATCCGAGTCATCCAATTCTAATAATTGATTCAAATAAAGATGGGCAACCTGATGGGCTTACCATTGCAAACCTAAAAGGATTAACACCAGAAGAGGGTAATGCCCTTATGAGATTACTGCTCGAAGAATGGACAAAAGGGACTATATGTGAACAGAGTTCTGGCGATATGGCTAGGTTTATAAGAATGGTTGAAGATTTTTTCGGAATTGAACATTCAGGATATAACACAAATTTTAACACAGAAAAGAGTTTGGGATCAGTTTCTGTAGAAGGGTTGTGTACACCTGAGAAAATGAAAGAAATACTAGGTGGAGAAATGTTAAATCTAAAGAAGATTACCAGTCACGGTGTAAAATACTATGTTTTACAACAAGGAGGTCGTGAGCTTGGTAGAGATAGATATACAATGTTTAGCGAAAAGCAGATTCTAGATATGGTGAACAGGCTTAGAGAGCAACAGGTGTTATAAAGCTTTTACAGCCCGCCGAAAATATCTTTTTCTAATTCTTTATAAATATCTGTTTCAGGGGTGATTAATGGAGCTAAAACTTCTACTGAGAACTTATGGACTGCCGTAAACTCATCTAGGGGGACATTGTACTTGTAACGACGCATTACTTCCGCAAAGGCAAGTTTTAGTTCGTCCTTGTAACTGTTGCCTTCTATCCCTCGTTCGCACTCTAATTGAATAACTTGGCTTAATTTGTTCAATTGATTATTATCACTGTGCTGAATGTTAGTACCGAGAGTTTTGACTAGTTTGGCGGCTGTTTCTGAGTTGTAAAGATAACATTCAATTGCCCGCCTTCTGAGTACTCGCCTATCAGGATAAGAGCGACAAAAATTGGCGATGGACTCCATTGTTGGGAATTCGTGATCTCGGTCCCGAAGCATTAATAACTGGAAGTTGGCACTAAGGCTATTCTTAATCTGGCGAAAAATATCAAAGGCTGTTGATAATTCGTGAGTTCCTTGGCACGAGACAAAGAGCACCGCTCGACCCTTATAAGTCCCAAAGGCTTGATTATAGATTAGACTGTCAGCTTCACTACTAAAACCTTCGCAGAGTACAAGAATAGGAGCGTCAGGACTAATAGTTCGCTCAGTCAATAGTGATTCCTTGAATAGACCACTTGAGAGCATCTGACTAGCAATAAAATTAGCTTTTTTACCCCAGTAGCCGTAACGCCCTTTTGGTTGGTTATCTAGATCAAGCTTAAGTTCTAAGGTTCTGGAGGCGACTTGGTTGTTCTTGAGAATATAGACTTTTTGGGTCGGGTAGAATTCGTGTTTACTACAATCGCATTGTTTTTTTTCGTACTCGGATAGCTCTCCCATCGCCGAGATTACAAAAGGTGAGTTGGTCGCCACAAAAATCTGGATGTGTTTATGTTGGAGAAATTTATCAAGGTAACTTGGGATGAGCTTTTGGACGCTGGGATCTTGACCGTCTTCGGGGTTGCGGATTATGAGGATACGATCAGTTTTACTAATTTGGATTGGGTTACCGTCTAGGATTATCTGGATTTCGTTATAGTCTATTTCGCGCGTTTGTTCAGAATATTTGTCTAAGATCAAATCCAGAATTGCCGTCTTTTCAGCTTGGTTTTTGGCGACAAGATAATTGATATTGGTTAGAGCCTTGAGCTCGACATCAGGGAGGTTTTTGGTTGGGTCTTGCCAGATAGAGAGATTATGGAGCATAAAAAAATATAGTAGATTATACTATAGATTTCAGGCTTAGGCAAGGCTATTACCTCCCAATTCAATCCTAATAATGTAATTAGCGACAAAATGGCTATTGGGTAGATTTTGACTAAGTGCACTCGGGCTAAGATGTATTCCATAATTTATATTATTTCGCCCGATAAGAGATTTTTTGTAATAGTCGAAGTCTGTGGAATAAACAAAGTAAGAGCTATAATATTTAGAACGATAAAAAATTGGGATTTCTAGAGAGTTAACAGGTCGCAGCCTTAGAACCTTACTAAAGTAATCGTGCCACCGTGCCGCTTCGCTCTGGACGCTAACTAGAAAATCCTTATAACTTTCTTTTTTTTCTTCTTTTTGGCTGAAGCTATTTTCAATATCAAAGACTGCATCTGGGATAGCCAGAGTTAAACTCTCTTTATAGAGCTGCTCTAAGTCTAATTTGATTTGATTAAAGTCTACTTTTTTGCGATTAATTACCTTACGCAAGTCTTTTGGCTCATTACTAAAAACCGTATCCATAATCCCCGAAAAGGTTGACATAAGATTAACTGAACCTTCTTTTTTTCGCAATAATATTAAGTACTTATCTAAGAGGTTGTAATAAATGTTTTGACTGTCTTTGAGATGGTACTCAAGTACGCTACTTGCTCGGGTCTCAATATAAATCCCAAGAAACCATATTCTTGGTAAAAAGCTATCAGGAGTTACCACCACTTGACTCAGGTGACTTGCCAAAAAATCCTCTCCCATATTAAAAATTATTGAACCCAGGCGTAATTTGGTCAGAACTTCGTAGTTCTGGGGAGTGATCACACTATTAGGAAATATAATAATTACTTTTATATCCATACTATTAGCTAATTGAACTTGTTCGATAACCTCATCCGATAGTCCACTATGACAGATAAGGATTATGTGATCTACAGGCTGTTTAAGATTTTTATATTTTATTAAATTAAGTTTTAGAAAGTTGGTTGTCAGATTGAGGCTGGATTTGTCAATATCTTGGAAGCTAATTTTGGCATTGAGACTTTCTAGGTAATTTAGCATTTGAGCCTCAAGAAGAGGGTGAACCAAAAGGTGGTTTGCTATTCCAAGATTATGTTTGGTAATAATATTTTGGAAACTTGAAAAGAGCTGATTGTGAGCATACGCAGAGTAACGACCAGATTGAAGACTACTTGATAACTCGATATTATAGCGATTGACCACAAACTTGGTGAAGTACTTTTTGATCGCCATTCCTGTATATAGACCAACAGGATTAATCAAATATTTGTCAAGAAGTTTTATTTTTTTTATGTTTAAATTAATTGGGCTTTGTGTCATACTATAAAAAACGCCTAAAATACCCTTCAATTCTATGCCTTCTCCAGATTCTCAGAAAAGTAAAGCTAATAAGACTAATATCTCTTTGGGTCAAAAATTTAATTTAGGCAAATTGCTCGTTACCCAAAAATACACCCAAGCGCCCTTTCGCTTTTCGGCAGCTTCCCTGATCAAACAGTTAGAAGAATTGGGTATCGGTCGCCCAAGTACATACGCTAGTACCATTTCTACCTTGCAAGATCGCGGCTATGTGGAAGCTGGTAATACTATGAAACCAACTACACTTGGAACAAAAGTTGATAAAATTCTGGTAGATAATTTCACTCGCGTAACCGACAGTCAGATGACAGCGGATATGGAAAGCTCTTTAGACAAAATCTCAGAAGGACAAAAAACTTATGTGGATGTCTTAGATGACTTTTGGTGGGATTTCAAAAAAGATATCGAATCCAAGTCCGAGTCCATTACTGGTAATCGTGATCTTTATAGAAGTACGGCAACTGATCTACCTTGCCCAACTTGCGGGAGTGGGATGGAATTAAAAATTGGACGTTTCGGTGAATATTTTCAATGTCTAGAAACTCGCGAACATCAATTTGCTAAGAATTTCCGTGAGTATAATCTAGCCCTGGTTCAGGCTCAAGAAATCTACCAAGATCAACTCCCTGGTAAAGTCTGTACTGAATGCAGTAAAAATATGATAATTAGGGTAAGTAAAGCTTCTCTTAAACCTTATATCGCTTGCAGTGAATATAGAGTAGGTAATAAGCATACAATCACAAATATTATCCTACCAGGACAAGAAGATAAGGCTAATAAGCCAAAAGGAAATAGTAAATTCGGCAGTTTCAAAAAAAAGCCAGCCGTCAAAAGTAAAGCCACCAAGAAAAAATAAGTTGACAATCAGATCAATCTAAAATAGGTTTACGGTATACACAACATATACTAACTAATTATTATTACTAACGATTTTATTATGGATACAATTACCATATTACCTCAGGCAGAAATTCCTCAAGTCACAGAAGATTTAAAAAACGCTCAAGTACTTTTTACCCAAGCTGCAATTCCAATTATAACAAGCTGGAGAGATGATGTTGTCCCGTCTAACGAGGCTGTTTATCAGGAATACCCAGATCATCATTTGTAATATTTGTGATTGAAACTATCGAATATACTTTCTAATATACTTGATATAGATGTTGATTGTATTTTCGAGGTTAATTTGATTACCTCCATATTGGTTGGGGCTGTTTAATTGATCGACAATTTTGCGTGATAACCAGATTCCGTCTAACTCAATATCGGAAAAGCTTTTTACTTGCTTGCGTAGAATATCTGGAAGCTTAGAATTATATTGCCCAAAATAGTGCTGAAAAGTATATTCTAAAAGCTTATCTAAAGTAATAATTTTGTTTTCTACATTCAGCCTAGTATTACTCTGAATGGCGATTAGCTTATTGGCGGCAATTGCTTTCCATTTTATATCCTGTCTTCGATAATTATAATATAGATTGTAGAGAACAGCAATCAGAATTAGAAGTACAGTGATAAGTAAAATTACGATTACTATGATATAATCAGAGAAAAATGGAAACATAGTGATATTAGTTAAAATAACTGTTTTAAGATTAAACAAGAATAAATTTTGTGTCAAATTGCTCGTGACTCAGAATATGTGTTCACTTCTTTGACTAAACAGTGTTAATTATGTATTATTATGTTAAGAAAAAACAAATGAAAAACAAATAAACAAAACAAAATTTAAAATGTCAAAAGATATATACAAAAAAAAAGAAGTTTTAGCTCTTCCAATGACTAATCCAAAATTGTTATTAGAACGGGTCATTAATGCCGTTGGCGTCTTAGATGATCGATGGGAGGATTTTCAAGAGTCGATTACAAGTGGATTAATTGAATTACATACTAATTTATATCAACAACTAAGTCATAAGCTTTCTAAGCAAGGTATTGCCCTGGCTCGAACTTATAATGGAGTACTAATTGGTTCGATGGCAGTTACTCAAGCTATTAGCAAGGCGATTGAAGTTGTTTCAAGTGAGATTAATCAATCAACACGGTTATTAGAATTAATAAACAAATCTGAGTTTTTTCAGCTACTAAATACTCAATTAGATGATATAGTAAAGTCTCTAAGTCTTCGAATTAATCAGATGGGAAAAGGGTTTAATTTAACGACTGCACAGGTGCCAGTTTCGATCTGGTAGAAGTGAGGATGATACTCCAACCCTTTGAAAGAGGCTTTATATAATTAGATGTGACTATATTTTGTTGCGGAATTGTAGGGCTTCACTTAAATGAGAGATTGAGATATTACCACTAGGGTTATCAGTATCTAAATCAGCAATAGTTCGAGAGAGCTTGAGTATTCTCATATAGCTACGAGCGGAGAGCTTGAATTTGTCGATGGCTTTTGACATTAGATCTTCGGTTGGCTTGTCCAGCTGGCAGTATTTTTTAATTTGCTCCAGGTTCATTTCGGAATTACAAGTTATATCTGCGTCTAGCCCAAATCTGGCTGTCTGGATGTCACGGGCTTTTTGGACGCGGGTAGCAATTTGATACGAGCTTTGACTTAGACTGTTGGATAGCAGTTCGTCCTTAGATGGACGATTAACCTGAACAAAAATGTCAATCCTATCCATAATTGGTCCAGAAAACTTAGCTTGATACTTGGCAATGGCTTGCGGGCTGACTGATTTTGTCGTAGCAAGAGCATCCCCTGATTCGAATCCACTCGGCGTAGGGTTAGCAGCCGCCAAAAAACAAAATTTAGCTGGGTAACTGACACTGCCAACTGCGCGACTAATCTGGACAACACCGTCTTCAAGAGGCTGCCTCAGAGCTTCCAATGTATCCCGCCCAAATTCTGGAAACTCATCTAAAAATAATACTCCTCGATGAGATAAACTTACTTCCCCAGGGCGAAGTTTTAGACCTCCTCCGATCATACTTATATGACTGGCTGTGTGGTGGGGCGAGCGAAAGGGTCTAGTTGTCATTATCTGATTAGAATTTAATAGCCCTGCAATAGAATAAACCTGAGTGACTTCCATAACCTCTTTTTCACTCATCATCGGTAGAATTGTTGAGAAGCTCTTGGCAAGGAGTGTTTTGCCGCTACCTGGTTGACCAACGAACATTACATTATGACCACCGCTAGCCGCAATCTCAAGAGCACGTTTGGCGACAGTTTGACCCTTAATATACGCCATATCATTGGGATAGAGTTTATCTTCTAAGGGTTTAAGAAGTTTGCTAAAGTCAATTGGTTCAACAGGTGTCAGATCAACCGTCCCATTGAAAAAACTAATCAATTCAGTTAAGTTCTCAACGGCAAAAACCTTAATTCCTCTGATCATTTTGGCTTCGTTTATATTAGATTTTGGTACGAAAAGATATTTAAAATTATTTTTGACTGCGTATAACCCAATACTTATTATACCATTAATCCCTCTCAGACTTCCATCCAAAGATAATTCACCTGCGAAGAGGCTCTTTTCCCACAAGTCTTTTAGATCAATACCTGATTTGGTTGTGGCTTTGGTCTTAATATAACCTGCTTGCTTGAGTATCCCAACCGCAATTGGCAAGTCGAATTGCGTCCCAGCCTTAACCAGATTGGCAGGAGCTAGATTGACAGTGATTTTACCAAGGGGGAATTCGTAGCCAGATTGAGCTATTGCCGTCTTGACTCGCTCCCGACTCTCTTGAACAGCTTTATCAGGAAGTCCCACAATTAGCATCATCGGAATACTGGGACTAATGTCAATTTCGATTTCTATTAGATGACTTCTGAGACCACTTAGGGTGGTTGAATAAATTTTTTGGACCATAATTATCTTGAGCTATTGTTAGGAAATAAGCTAATGTTACAATTAGGTCTTAGTTAGATTGGGTTGTCAAGAGAGAGATTTTTTATATTCTAACTTTATAATCCGATAATTCTATTTTTTATCTCAAAGATTAGATTAGGTAGTAGGTTTTCTCTATAAAAGATTTTTTGCTTATCTGTTAGGACTTCACCCAATCCATCCAAGATTTTTCGCCCTTTGGCTTTTTTTAGGATCCAAGTTAATAGATATTCTAAGTATTCTTTGGTTGATTTGCCTGTGCGGATTTGGATAATTTTATCATTAATTGTGTAATCTTTTTTTAGCATCCAGAGAGTATCATAAAGATCTCGGTTTTGCATAATTTTGCGATCGGTTATTGCACAAAGCTTGTGAGCAAACATACAATCTTGAGTCATTATTGGTATCTTGAGCCCTAATAAATCTTTTAGCTCATAATTATCTGGGTAGGTGCGTTTACTGATTTCGATTTTGATTTTTACAGTATTTTTACCATAGCTCAAAAGCCAAAACCAAGTATTATGCTTATTGGTCTGTTCTTGGATTTGGTAATCTTGGAATAGTTTTACCAACCTTTCAGTGTCTATATTATCAGAGAGGCAATTAAAATCTAAATCCGTAGAAAATCGGTCTAATTCATAGAACATAAAAAGACAAGTTCCACCTTTGAAAGCTAATTGAGTATTAAGTACTTTGTCACCAAAGATACCTGCTAGCAGGCGGCGTAAATGTGTTTCGTGAAGATTACGGTTGAGCATATTGAGGTTTTTTGATACCGAAAACTGATTTTAAATTTTTCCAGATTCGGGACTTATTGTAGATAATTGCTAGTTCTAATAAGAGTTCTAAATTAATGTTCTCGATGTTATCCAGTCCTAACCCAGAATTAATATACCAACTATCACAGATTGCCCGCTCAATACAAGCCTGATCTAGTCCGAATTGATTCTTAATTATACCAAGAGGATTATAAAAAATCTCTGCTTCAATTTTGTGATAAATAAAGTCTTGATCTGCTACCTTGAACTTTTTGTTAATTAATCCACAAGAATGGATAGAATTGTAGTATTGAAAATTGACCCCCGATTCCGCCAAAACTGTGTGGTAAGAGATATAACTAGGACTTACTAACTTCTGGGCAATTGATAATTGATAATTTAGATTTTTCTGCGTTAGTGGATCGAGCAAACTAAATAACCCAGTTTTTATCTTGAAGAATTTACCAGAATCAACATACCAACCAGCAAGATCCGAGACTAGAATTCGATTACTCTCACCCCAGATCAAACTCAAATCCCCTAGACTAAAGACATTTTGCTTGCTTGCAAGAAGTAATGCCAAGTTAGAATAGTTGAATGGGTTTTTTATCATTTTGGGGTTTTTTATTAAAATAGTCATAATAATCGGAGTATTACTCCGAAAAACAACCATATTTTAGAATATTTTGAATGGGTTGTCAAGGGTGAGGATGGTTAGTAATTGATAATTCTTTTACTCATATTTGATATTAAACCTTGGCTAAATCTTTAATAAAACTTTTGTGTTTTCTTATTTGTTTTAAGACCGTTGCAGATTCTGACCGTTCAGATACTAACCTCATATATGAAATAAAAGTCCTGCTATCTTTAGAAGTGCTGAATTTATTTAATAATATTTTTTTTGAAACTGTTTTGTTTATACTATTTCTTAGTTTAAAATTTGGCATTGCTTAACAACTATAGATACTATTAAATCTATGAATCATTAGCTTTAACGAAATATCAAGCATTTCTTTAGTTTTAGAATAACATTTAGTT
>JAYWGL010000013.1:0-3436 GCA_043778275.1 Minisyncoccota bacterium | reverse complement strand
AATCTAGCAAAGTACTATAATGATAAAATTGACTTTACAGATAACTTGATTAGAGAAGTATTAAGATTGACTAAGTGGGAGGTTGGTTAGCTATAATTCTTTAATTTTTTTTCTATTTCTTAGCTTACTTAAAAGACTGACTTCTAGACTTTCCAATTCACAATGCTGGGTCTCTAGTAATCTCCACCGAGCTTTTAAAGCTTCAAATTTTGGTTTTAAAATTTCAATATGCGGTTGATTTTTTAAAATTTCTTGACTAATTTCTTTATCTTTCTTTTCCTGTATTCGTGATTGTTTAATTTTGTCAGCTACGGTTTTTCGCTCAGATTCTTCGGAGTAAAATCCAGAGACTTGGTGTATTTTTTCTTTTGAAAACTTTAGAGTTATCCCAGATTTATCAGGAGTATTTAGATATTTTTTAATATCGCGTTTTATATTTGCGGGTTGCGGGTTTTCTGACATACCTTTATATGCCAATGCTAACAGTTTTTTTAAATCAGTGCAAGTATTTTATAGTTATTACTTATTTTAATTTACTCTAAAGCTATTCCCTTAATACTATTGCTTACATCTAATAGCGTCTTGAGTTCGCCTTCGGTAAAAGACTCTACATCTTTACTTATATCAATATTGACGAATTCAGTTGCTGATTTTTTGAGCTTTTTGGTGATGGAGTTTTGGCAGAAGGAGATCTTGGTTTTATCCTTATCTTTGTTGATGGCATTACTAGTTACAGCTTCGGGATAATCCTTGGATAAAAAGTTTTCAATTGGTTCGATAGCCCCAAAATTGGAATTAATTTTACCTTCTGGATCAACATTTACCATTATTCCGTATTTTTCATTACTAATTAATTTATGTTCACTCTGGAGATAGCAATTAGGCAATCCAAGACTTGGGTCGGCTGTGTTAGCAAAATTAAGTTGTAGCTTGAGACTGTTTTTGGTCAAAACGATAAATTTGTCGGTAAGATTATCAGTTCCGTTGGCTTTTATTACATCCTCAGCTCGAGTTTCTGCTTTCCAGTCTTTTGGATACTCTATTGCAAACTCAGACTTATCCGCGAGTGTGAAAACTTTTTTATCATTGGGAGCTTCTTCGGTCTTAAAGAGAAGGGCAGTCTTTGTAACTTTGTAATCATCGTCGGGATTCTTGGTACTTTGGGTAGTTTGGTTTAGTGAAAAGTTGTTATTAACATACCCTTTATAAACGAAAGATCCTACAAAAGTTCCGATTAGTACAATCAATATAGAAACAACGATAAAAATAGACAAATTGTGTCGCCTGGAAAGGTTGGCGGTGATTTTTGGGTTAGGGGTAACAATAGGCATAAAAAAAACTAACTAGGGTTTGATTGAATTTTTGATTGGGATTAATCTATAACTCAGTTAGTATGTTTTTTACTAGGCTGTCAAGCTTAACCTAGGATTATATTTTGCCCTTGATTGCTTCTGGCGTAGTGATAGATAAATTTTTGGGGAATTGGAGTTATATCTAACATTTGCACATCTTGGAGCTTGTAATCACCTTCTCTGTGGGCGATTAACTTAACTTCGTGTACAGGAAAATCATAATAATCCTTAAGAGATGGAATACTGTTACCAGCACATAGTTCCCATTGCTCACCGATCATAGTCGTGTAGTGTATCTCTATTATAGAAACCTCATCGATCTGATAATTAAGAGGCATTTGAGCCTTAATTGTATTTAGCCCCTGACTGAACATTACCATAACGCCATCGAGTGTAATCTTAGAGACAGTGTAGTGATTGCCAAAAATTTCAATGGAGCTAATATCTGGATTAAGAATGTGTAGGAGGTATTTTATAGAAGCTTTTTTTAGTTTCTTGGGCGTCATATCGACTGTCAAAAGAGAGTATTTTAGCATGTAGTCAGTATTGGCAGTGGTAATCATAACAAGAATTAAAGAGTTAGTTAAATGGTGTCTATATTACTATTGGTAGCACAAAAAACTAACAATGTCAAAGAAATAGTTTTAGGTTAGGATTTGCTATTTAGCTTATTTTTGTGTATATGATTCTAAATCTTTTTTTAATCTATCTTCTTTTTGAACTGCTTTTATATAACCTGTAAATGGAGAGATAGACGATGTCTTGTCAATATCGTATATACTCATTTTTTTGTTCATATTATGTGCTACAACCCCGTCAGAGTTAACAGAATCACCTACAAATAATCTATCAAGGTGAGAAGCTCTAATTAATAGATAGCGGATTAAATCTGCTGGTTTTAGATTATTTTTAGTACAGATAGTTTGAAGATCTAGGTCATTTTTTAGAGCTGTTTCAAGTTTGGTTTTATAAGCTTGCATTGTTCTGGCTACTGCCATAGTCATTCCACGCGTTCCTGGTTTTTCTCGTTTTTTCTCTCTGTCCATTGTTTCTTGAGCGGTTTCTAATGGATTTGGTCTGTAACTATCATAAATAGGAGTATCTTTGGCAACCATAACCATTGAGCTTAAAGCTGGTAAGCCAATTTGTGATAGTTCTGGAATAGCGGTTTCTTTTACAAATGCTTCCAGAATTTGTTCTCGGTTATTAGTTAAGATATATACCTTGTATTGAGCCATTAATCCTCGGAGATATTCGTAAGTTTCTTGAGTCATTCGAGCCTGGGCTTGTGTCTCTGGTAGGCATTGATTTGCAGTTTGATGAGTATCAAATTTAAGATGCTCTTGAGGGGTAAGCTTTCGATTTAGGAATACTCCACTAATGGCATTAACAATAGATTCTAAAGACCCAACTCTTTTCCAGTTCTCGTAACCTTCAACTTCCACACCATCTGTACCATAACGCCCAGCCTTGATATCCTCCATAAAATCTTTTGTAATAGACTCCCTGAAAGGTTGGAAAATTGCCATATCCAGACAAGACTTATGCAAGGTTGTAACGCCGTGGTGAAGCGTATTATCCCAATCGAAGCCGATGATTCCTTTGGGCAGTAAGTTCATATCTGCAAGTTGTGAAGTTAATATAGGTGAGAGTCGAGTATTCTCCAAGATGTCTTTTGTGCTGCGGGGTTTTGATTGTTCAGTCATAATACTTCCAACCATTACATATAATTGACTGTTAGTCAAATAGCTATTAGGAAAAACGGGGATTTAGGGTTGAAAATTTAAAAACCAAATATCCAGCTTGACAAAAAGTAGATATTATTACATATCTTGAGGGAGTTTAAAATTTATTTCGCCGAAAGGTAGGAGCAAACTCAAATGCAAAAAGTTATTATTACCATCGAAAGGCAAGAAATTGAATTCGACCAATCTTTACTTCGTAATCGTCTTCTTGAAATTTCAGCGTCAAAAATAACAACTACGGTCGTATCTACTCAAGAAAGTGGCAAATTTCTATATCTAGAACTGGGAGTGAAGCAACTTCATAGCTTTCCATTTAGAGGTGAGTTAACTATAATCGTC
>JAYWGL010000012.1:0-10154 GCA_043778275.1 Minisyncoccota bacterium | reverse complement strand
TTTTCATATAATTTATACTACCACATTTAGGACATTTTATTGTTGTATTCTCTGACATGTAGAAACTTAAACGGTTCTATAAGTTTTAAGCAATGCCTTACGGAGTTCTTGAGTCTGTGTATTATACCTTGGGACAAGTTCACTCTGGATAATTTGATCTGATTTGGTAATTATCTTTTCTTGATTTAATATAGCTTCTTGAAACGAATTTAGAACATTTTTATTTTCAGTTTTAGCCCATCCAAAGTCATACACACTAATATTAATCAGAGTCCGATTAGGCTGGGGGTGGCTTATATTCAGAGTACCTTCGGTTATATTAAGACAGAAGACCACCTCACTATTACCTTCTTTTTTTATAAAAAGCGATTGACTTGCCAGGGTTAAATCTATCGGCTTGTGCATTGGCAATATCTCAGTATCACCCTCCTCCAAACTCTTAAGATAAAGCGATGTGATATGAAGCGTCTCTTGCCTAGCTGGGCAAAATATCTCAAGAATAGAATAATTAGTTGACGACATAAAAAACAAAAAAGGTATTTGGTGGTTATTTTTTTGGAAGGGAATCTAGACCAGCTTTCATATATAATTCTTTTTCGGTGTAAGAATCTAACTTCCCATTAAGGAGGGTTTCAAAAAGATCCAAGGTATCACTAAGCGGGATATAATCACCTTTTACCCCAGTAAAGACCTCAGCTACATTGAAAGGTTGAGTTAATAATCGTTGGATTTTACGAGCTCGAAGGACGATTTCTCGATCGCTACTGGATAACTCTTCTAATCCAAGGATGGCGATAATATCTTTTAGTTCGATGTATTTTTCTAGGATTCCAATGATGGTTTTGGCTATGGTATAGTGACGCTGCCCTACAACTTTTGGATCTAGGGCACGAGAGTTTGAAGACAATGGATCAATAGCAGGGTAAAGACCTTGTTCGGCAAGGGATCGTTGTAATACTAAATTGGCGTCCAAGTGAGAGAAGAGGGTGGCTGGAGCAGGATCAGTATAATCATCAGCGGGTACATAGACAGCCTGGATACTAGTAATTGAACCATTTTTGGTTGAGGTGATGCGTTCTTGAAGACTAGCCATTTCCTGGGCTAGAGTTGGTTGATAACCAACGGCCGATGGGCTACGCCCTAGGAGCGCCGATACTTCCGCCCCCGCCTGAGTAAATCGAAAAATATTATCCATAAAGACTAGAACATCTCCACCTGCTTGGTCTCGAAAATTCTCAGCAATGCTAAGACCTGCGAACCCAACTCGAAGTCTAGCAGCAGGTAACTCATTCATCTGACCAAAAATCATCGCCGTTTTATCGATAACTCCACTGTCTTGCATCTCTAGATAAAGATCTTTACCTTCTCGACTTCGCTCCCCGATTCCGATAAAAACTGATTTACCATCGTGGAACTTGGCTACATTGTGAATTAATTCTTGAATAATAACAGTTTTGCCGACTCCAGCACCTCCAAAAATACCTACTTTACCCCCTTTAATAAACGGACAGAGTAAATCAACAACCTTAATTCCAGTCTCAAAAACTTGTTGACTAGTTAATTGCTCTTTTAGCGTTGGTGGTAATTTATGAATTGGACTTCTTGGAATAGAAGCGTCAAAAGCCTGCCCTCGATCTAACGGCTTTCCAAGTACATTCATAATACGCCCAAGTACACCATCGCCAACTGGTACTTGGATTTGATCTCCCGTGTCAATAACAGTATCGCCACAACTTAATCCAACTGCATTCTCAAAGGCAAGGGCGCGAACAACTGTTGTAGAGATTTGTTGTTGCACCTCGAAGTGAAAATCTTGACCATTTTTTTGGATGACTAACAGATTATAAATTGCAGGTAACTGATCCTTTTGAAATTGAAAATCAAGAACCGAACCTTTGATTTCGAGGATTTTTCCTGTGTTTAGATTAGTTGAGTATTGAGTATTAGACATAAAGAATATTTTAGAAAAATTAGAAAAGTTTAAGAAAAATTACGAGATTTCAAGAATTTCTTGGGTGATTTTGGCTTGGCGGAGCTTGAAATATTTTAGCTGGGAAGATTCTTTGAGTTTTTTGCAATTGTCTGAGGCTTGTTGCATGGCTTCAATTCGCTTAGTTTCTTCACAAAATCTTGTTTCGTTCCAGGCTTCTTCTAAGATACCGAATAGGCATAGTTTATCAGCTTGTTTGTCTGTATATTGGTAATGGCAGTGATTGGTCATTAATTGGTGATTAATAATCTTGGGGTAAATCAGGACAATCTGGTTATTTTCTTGAATCTGGTTAATTATATCTTGATAAATATTAGCTGTTGCCATCTCCCCATCGCTAAGATCCCAAAAGCACCGCTGAAAGTCAAAACCTGCCTCCGCCAACAAAAAGCTACTTGGGAGTTCCACTCCGATAATTCTAGCTTTATCGAAGGCTGACAAGAATCCTCCAGAGCGAGTAAAATCCACATAATCCGACGCAATCCTTCGAGCCAAACCACCGCACAAACCTTTCTTGGGTGAAAAGACTATAATTTTGGTTTGTTTAATCATTTCACTCTCAATATTAATAGGTATCGAAACAGTCCCAAAAAAACCTGGATTGACAACGCGAAGGTGAGATAGATTAGCCTTGCTGGCAATTAACTTATCGCGAAGCTTATGCACCTTGGTCGCAGCGATATTTTGCATAGCTTTTGTAACTTTACTCGTGTTACCGAGGCTTTGAATTGTTACTTTTAGTTTTTGCAGACTCATATTTATTGGCTTGATTAGATTTTAACGGACTCCATAAAATGTTTAAGCTTGGTAGTTAATTCTTGATCTATTTCATCCGACCAGAGACCAAGGTCAAGTTGAGTCTTTAGATTACCAAAGTTAAGTAAGGACTCATTGTCTAATTGCTCTATTAGATTTGGGAGATTTTTTATATCGATATTGTTTAGTAGTCCAAGGCTAGCTAGTTTAAGTCTGGCAATTTGGCTTGCACTGCTCAATGGCTTGAGATTATCCTGAATAAGTAGCCCTGTGAGAACTTGACCGTTATGTAAAGTAGCTTTAGTTCCTGCATCTAGTCCGCTACCAATCTGTGAAAAACTGGCAAGCTCTCGGTATTGAGATAATTCTAATTTGATTTTACTTGAGTTTTTTTTGATAGCTTTTGATTGAGCTGCCCCGCCAACACGAGATACTGAGAGCCCGACGCTTATAGCTGGTCTAATACCCTTGTTAAAGAGATTGCTCTCAAGGTAAATTTGCCCATCAGTTATACTAATAACATTAGTTGGAATATAACCTGTAACATCGTTGGCAAGAGTTTCAATAATTGGAAGAGCAGTTAGGGACCCACCACCTAAGCTCTCGACTAACTGACCTCCCCGCTCCAGTAACCTAGAATGCAAGTAAAACACATCCCCAGGAAAAGCCTCTCGCCCAACTGGACGCTTAAGTAATAGAGATAGTTGCCTCCAGGCAACAGCATGCTTAGATAGGTCATCATAGATTACCAAAACATCTTTACCTTGGTTCATCAGATACTGCCCAAGGGTAACGGCACTAAAAGGAGCTAAATATTGCATAGCTACAGACTCGTTAGCCGAAGCATTAAAAATTACAGTGTAATCAAGAGCTCCGCTAATTTTTAGTTGATTTACAAGATTGGTGATACTGGATTGCTTCTGACCAATACTACAATATATACAGATCGTATTTTGGTTTTTTTGATTAATGATTGCATCTAATGCGATGCTAGTTTTGCCAGTTTGGCGGTCTCCGATAATTAATTGGCGTTGACCCTTACCGATATTAACCATAGAATCAATTGCCAAAATTCCAGTTGATAGAGGTCTGGATACAGGCTCACGATCGATTAATTCTGGGGCATTATCCTCTATCAATATCTGTATCATTTCCTCGGAGTTACTATTCTGCCCGTAGACCACCCGCCCAAAGGCATCGTAGACAACCCCCCTCAGTTCTGGGTCAACTTTGAGCTTTAATAGATTGTTATAAGACTTAACAGATAATCCCGCTTTGACTGGAATTTGATCTAATAGAAGGGCTTTGGCGGTATCAGTTTTGATTTCTAGGACAAGAGCTGGGACGCTAACGCTGGCACTGACCTGAACCTCAACAACTTCCATATAAACAAGCTTCGTGAACCCACTAATATTTATTACTCCATCCGCGTAACTATCTACTATTCCAAGTTCAAATATATCAGAACTGGTTGGGATGGCGAGTAATGACTCTTTGAGACTGGTTAATAATGACATAAAATAGGGTTAATGTTTAATTGTTAAGTTTAGTCTGAATTAGTGAAAGTTTACTATTAATAAGACTTGCAAAACTGTGATCGTAAATAATATTATTAATATTGATCTGGTAACCAAGAACAAGGCTTGAATTATATATAATCTCGAAGCTAGCTTGATCATTAAGCCCGAATTCCCTCTTGATTTTAGCCTGGAGTGCAGATTGCAGTTCTTGACTAATTGGAGCTGGGAGAGTAATTAAAACTGTCATAAAAAATTAATTTCAAGGATTTTATTTGATTGGTGTTTTTAGAAGTTCTCTGATAACCTGTTCGTTCGCGTCTGGGCTAACTTGAAGACTCTTAAGATTTTGGGTAATAATACCTTGCCACATTGATAAGACTTCTTTTTCAATTTCGGATTTAGCACTCGTCTTAATATTTTCTGCTTCTACCCCAGCTTCTAAGGTAATACTTTTGGCTTGACTATTAGCTTGATCAATGATCTGCTGGCTTAGGATTTTGGCTTCGCCTTTGGCTGCTTCCAGAGTTTCGATTCTAAGATTATTCATAGAGCTTCTAACGCTAGCTCGCTGGTCTTCTAAGTCATCAAGATTAGTTTTGAGAGTTTTTTGAAGTTCTATGTTATCGATAATTTGGTTTTGACGGGATTCTATCAGATGAGAGACCGGTCTAAACAAAAACTTATATAGTCCAAAAAAAGTAATCCCAAAACAAATTAAATAAAAGCCAAATGACCCCCAATCTAGCCCAAGACTAGTCAGGACATTGCTATTGCTATTTGTTAATTGCGAGGTAGAGTGGGCTTTTTCAGCTAAGACATTAATGTTGAACATAGTTTTAATATTGGTAAGTTTTTGAGTTTAGGCTTTTGTACCAAGGATAATAAATCCAAATAAAAGGGCAAAAATAGCCAAAGATTCCGCAAAGGCAATAGCCAAAATCATTAAAGATCGAATTTTTCCTTCGGCTTGAGGGTTGCGACCAAGGGCGTTAAGGGCGTTACCACCGATTAAACCGATACCAATACCTGGGCCAATTACACCAAGTCCGACAACAAGTGCCATTGCAATTAATTTTAGAGAGTTAAAGTCCATATAGTTTTTTGTTAAGTTAATGATTTGAGATTAAATGATTGTTTAAAATTTGACAAGTGATTAATTGGTTTGAAGTTGTTGGTTTTATTTTAGTGAGCCTCTTCTTTGGCCAGCCCGCTAAATACCAAGAACAGGGCTACGAAAACATATGCTTGTATAAGAGCAACGGCTATTTCTAACCCAACAATAACAATCGGAAATGGTATCCCAATAAAATCAAGGAATGGATTAGGAATACGCGACATTGAGAGAACTATCATCAACATAACTTCGCCAGCAAAAATATTCCCAAAAAGTCGCAGTGAAAAACTGAGTAATCGAGCCGCCTCAGAAATTAATTCCAGGATTCCAACTACAAATTTGAGTGGACTACCGAAGTTTATGAACTTAGCCAAATAACCCCATCGAAGAGCGATAATTCCCTGAAATTGAATTAAAATAAAGGCTATTACCGAAAGAGCCACAGTAACATTAAGATCGGTTGTCGGCGCTCGAAACAGATGAACTTCTTCAATTCCATTATTAACATATAACTGTCCAACTCCAGGCAATAATCCCACCCAGCTACTAATAGCAATAAAAGCAAAGAAAAAGCCACTAATACTATAGATCAAGATTGGTAGCTTAGAGACTTGCATAGTCCCAGTGATAAAGTTGGCTAAGGATCCAAGGATCATTTCTATAGTTGTTTGAAAACGATTAGGGGTTTCCTCAGTGTTTTTGGGTAGTCCAAATCCTATAAAAGCCGAAAAAACCATTAGGAAGAGACAGACAATCAAAGTTGTCAGCATTGAATTAGTAAAGACAAATTGATAGGAGAAGTTAAAAAAGTTAATATCAATATTAAAGAGCTTGCTGCTTGCGATGTGGATTTCGTTCTGGTTCATAGCTATTGGAAGGGATTGAATTAGAATATACTTCCAGCCCATTATGGACAACAATATAACTCTTGGCAAGTTGACAAAACTCAGAGCTTCAAAGAAGCTAGGCTTATCTAAATCTTTCCTACTTTCTTAAAAAAAACTCTTTTAAATTTTTATGTTTAATTCTAATTACAGTGTCCTAGAACAAGCCTTTGATTCTCAATCCCAAGCCACGACCACAGTTTATATTCATAATATCACCAAAGCCAAAGTCATCCATATAGATAACAAAGACACTAATCGATTGTTTGCGGTAGTCTTTGCCACTCCAAGCTGGGGCAGTACTGGGGTCGCTCACATTCTGGAGCACTCAGTTTTATGCGGCACAACCAAATACCCTCACAAAGAACTCTTTGGCGAACTTACCAAAATCTCTCAAGCCAGCTTCCTGAATGCGATGACTTTTCCTGATAAGACAATCTATCCTGTAGCTAGTAACAATACACAAGACTTCTTCAACCTTCAATCAGCTTATATTGATTCTGTTTTTTCACCGCTGGTAATCCAAGAAAATGGAGAAAGAATCTTCCAGCAAGAAGGTCATCACCTTGAATTAGACGAAAAGGAGGTCTTAATTCGCAAAGGTGTTGTCTATAACGAGATGAAAGGAGCTTATTCGACAGCTGATCACTGGCTACTGGACGCTTGTAACCTTGGACTCTATCCAGACACTTGTTATTCACAGTCCAGCGGCGGAATCCCAAGTGAGATTGGCAAGCTGACTTATGAGGAATTTAAGGACTTTTATACTAAGTTTTATCATCCTAGTAATTCTACAATCTTTTTGACCGGGGCTAATATTGAACAGCGATCTTTTGATCTTGTGGACGAATATTTATCAAGTTATGATTATCTAGAAGATAAATCAATAGTTGAAAAATTAGAACCAGATAAAAGAACGGTTGCGGGCTGCGCTATTAGTTATCAAAGCCCCTTTGAAGAACCTCAAGCCCTAACTCTAAATTATCCAGAAACCAAAGCAGCTCTTATCTGGACAACCTCTAATGGTAATTCAAAAGACTTAAGTCAAGTATATTGGCATAAAATTGTCAGAAAACTTCTAATTGGTAACTCAAGTTCACCGCTGCGAAAAGCCTTGGAAGATTCTAAGCTAGGTTCTAATTTTTATTACGGAGATCCTGATGAGGATGCACTTGCCCAGATCTATAATACAGTTGGCTTGCTTGGCGTAGAAGAAAAGGATCTTGATCAAGTTACCAGCTTAATTAATTCAACTCTAGCACAAGTCGTCATTGACGGTTTTGATACCCAGACAATTGAGGCGGTAATTAACTCTCTATGCTTAAAACTTCGAGAAAATAGCTTGTACCCAGACTACCCAAAGAACCTTGGAGTAATGATCAATATTCTAAATTCCTCTCTTTATGGCGGGAGCGTTCTAGAAGCACTGAGCTACGATAAATACATTGCCCAAATTAAAGAAGAAATCAACTCTAATCCAAAAGCTATTCAAGCTTATATCCAAAAGTATTGGATTAACAACAATCATAAAGTTATTATAAAAATGATTGGCGATCCAGAATTCTTAGAAAAAATTAAACAAGAAGAGACTAAAGAGCTAAAAATCTACCAAGATAGTCTAAGCACAGAAGAGCTAGAAAACATAAAAACTAACTTAGCTGAACTCAACGCTTGGCAATCAACTCCAATCACTCAAGAAACTCTTGATAGTATCCCCCGTCTAAGTATTGAAGATATCCCAAAAAATCAATCAATTGCTAAGGTAGAAGTTACAACAATTCAAGATTTTGAAGTCTTAAATAGCGAACTAGAATCTAATGGGATTGATTATATCGGACTAGTAATTGATACTTCTAATCTAGATAGTGAGCAACTAAAATTACTTCCAATATATCTTGACTGCCTCACCGAGATTGATACCGAGAATTATACTACAGCCCAGATCAAAAATTATCTAAATCTCTACACAGGAGGACTTAACAAGCAAATCATTAATTTAACCCTAGCTAACAAGTCGGCAAATATCTACAAATATCATATCCAAGGAACAGCTCTTAATGAAAATTCAACGAAATTAAGTAGCATCTTACAAGAAATAATCTACAAGACTAAGCTTGACTCCGATATACAATCCAAGCTCAAGCAACTCATCACCCAAAAAAAGAGTTTGATGAAAGAAGGTTTTTTGGACAGTGGTCATCGGCATATTCTTAGTCACTTATCTGGTCAATTTAATCAAGTAGGCAAGATTAACCAATCTCAGAGCGGATATGAGCAAATCCTCTTCTTGGAAAAACTCGAACTAGAATTTGACGCTAACTTTGAGGAGATTTTGGGTAGTCTAGTTAATATCCAGTCTATCACCAATTCTGTTAGACCTATAATTAATCTCGGCGGTAACTTTAGAGATATCGAGATAGTGGCTCAAGAATTAACAGCACAATTAAGCTCTCAATCATACCCAACTACTCCCCGAATCCAAACCCAAGGCACTAATTCAATTGATACAAATCAAGATCTTGATATAATCTACGACACCCAAGTTAATTATGTCGGTCAGGTCGTAAGCTTACCCTCGGATCTCAATCAGGGAGCAATGATGCTAGCTAATCAATATCTCTCTCGTGAGTATCTCTGGAATAAGGTGCGTATTCAAGGCGGAGCTTATGGAGCATTTGCGGTTTATCGATCAGCGGTCAACCTCTTCGGGCTGGCGAGTTACCGAGACCCTAACCAAGAAGCAACTTACCAGATATTTGATTCCGTTGGGAGTGAGCTAAGTGGACTAAAACTCACTAAGGATGAATTAAACAAGCTTAAGATCGGGACAATTGGGAACTTCGATAACCATAACTACCCCGATGAGCAGATCGCAGTCAATCTCCAAGATTACTTAGATAAAACCACTTCCCAATATAATCAAGCCATTCGAGATCAGATTTTATCAGCGGCAATAGAAGATATTAACTACATCGGTCAACTTATATCAGACTCCCACACCACAAAACTTAGAGGAGCGATTAAAGCTAAGAGCTAATCCAAAAAAATCATTGACAATTAGTAGTAAGTGGGCTTAACTTGGCTACATGACCAAAATCGAAATCCCATTAAGTAGAGTTAAGATATTAATAGCAATCATTAGATGTCTAATCTCATCAGCTATATTAATCCCCTTTGTAATAATCGGTAGTCGACTACTTCCATATTTACCAAGTGAATTTAAAGATTTATCTGGTTTGTTCAGTTTTCTTGCGTATGTAATAGCTATAATAACAGGACTAAACTGCGTAACTTTAGTTTGGTGTTGTTTGAAACTATTTGATAAAAAACCTGGGCTAGTTATTGATGAAAGTGGCATATATAATAATTCCAGAAGAAATACAATTAAATTTGTACCTTGGTCTCACATTACACAGATAACTACAAAACAAAAAATATTTTCTCGAATGCTAGTAATCACAACTAAAAATATAGGGGAAATTAGCTTATCTCAAAAATTTAACTTACCTTTTGGAAAAATAAATAATTCAAATAAAAAATCAATTATAATTGCAAAAACCCTCAAAATCAAGTTCGAGGACTTAGAAAAGTTGGTTCGAGATGGCTGGGAGGAGAGTAAGAGGGTCCAAGAAATAAACGATAAAATAATATGACCAACATAATCACGAAGCAATTTATTCTATTTTTATTAATTGCAACGAACTCTCAAATAATTATTTCAGGATTTGCTGACCAAAAGCTATTTATCCTATGGGTATTTTTTTCTTTATTTCTATTTTACCTACTTGTTCATTATATAGCCAACCCATCTCCCATCTAGCCACTACACTCTCCACCCTTGCCTAAATTCCTAATATCCCATTACTTATCTAAATATGAGCAGATACAGT
>JAYWGL010000011.1:0-10169 GCA_043778275.1 Minisyncoccota bacterium | reverse complement strand
TTATGAAAGACTGGTAGAGAGTTTAGAGGCTATGACCTTGCTTGCAGGAATAAAGTTACGGTTGTGATGTGGGGTAGGTGGATTAACTAGACAGGTTCCTTCGAGTTTTATTTTTTAGACTTTCTAACCTAAGTAAAATTTCAGACTGCTTTTCAGCTGGATTATTGTATCCACTTATATATGGTTCAAACCAAACCCCCTCCTCAGAAATTACGACCTCAAATTTTGTTAGAAAATTAATCAAAGCCTGAATAGAATTTTGCTTATGCCCTTTATTCAAAATCTGTGTTAACAGCTTAAAAGGAAATAGGGACAAGTCTGTGGTTTTATTATCTCTAAAAAATAATGCGGAGTTGTTTATTAAGGCTCTATAAAAATTGTTTCCATTCTTTCCAAATGATTCCATTATTGCGTCCTCAATAAAAAGCTCATTTTGCCTTCGTAAGTTGAACTCACTTTTGCTCCCCCTCCTGAACCAGTCCATAGTAATTCTTTTTTCTCTTTTGGTTATATTAATTCTGTTAAACAACTCAAAGCCGAAAAAGAGATTTTGTCAACAAGTGGTATGTGTGATATAATAATGCCATCTGATGGAATCTCTCACTTTATGACTCGTCTGTACAATCTTTTTGCTCTGATAATTAATAATCAACTTGGTCGTTATGTTTTTTTGATTGGGTCTTTGCTGGGGTTATTTTGGTTAATTCGATTTGTGGTGTTGAGTTATTTTCGCCATTTAGAACTTATAAAGCCACTTTTTGAACTGCGGATTTTTGGACGGATTAAGGAATTACCAATTGTTTTTTATCTACTACTGGCTACTTATATTCAGACATTTTTACCTGAGATTAATGGAAATGCCGTGGGGGATGAGTATCGGTTGATTATTCTAATAGCTTGTCTTGTGTTTCTTAGTCGGGTTATTGCCAGTTTTTGTTTGTGGATCCTATATTCTATATTCAAGAAAGATGACAGTATGGAAGCGACCCAGAAGAGTCAACAGCAATTTATCCGCTTGATTGTTAATGTGGTTTTTTGGACGATGATTTTTATTCTGTTTTTTCAATTCATCGGGATTCCTGCCAGTAGTATAATTGCTACGGTTGGAGCTTCGGCAGTCTTTTTGGCATTTTCTATCCAAAGTCTTCTGACTGATATCGTGGCTTCTTTTTCGATATTTACTGATAAACCATTTTTGATTGGTGATGAAATAAAAGTAGGTGAATTTAGCGGCTATGTTACACGCATCGGACTAAAATCAACAAGACTTAGAACTCTAGAAGGCGAAGAATTAATTATTCCCAATAAGGATTTGACTCAATCCAAAATCCAAAACTTCGACAAGTTAATAGGGCGTCGAATGGTGCAAAATCTTACTCTAAGCTCCAAAACCACCCAAACCCAAACCAAAAAAATTATCAGCTGTATAAAAAAATACCTAGATGATCATAGTGAAGTTGATCTAATTCGATGTCATTATATGGGTTTAAATTACCGTGAAAAGGTTGGGGTGTCGATTGAAACTAGTTTCAAGGTCAAGTCTAACGATTATGATGTGGCTCTCAAAATCCAAGAAGACCTCAACTACCAAATCCTAAATTACATCTCAACTTCAAAATTAGAACTGGCTTAAATTACTTACGATAGACAAAGTCCCAAAATTATTTTAACCTATAAACATAAGAATGAACCTAGGATTCAAAAAATAAGATTCAAAAAAAACTATTGATATGATTGACTTGAGTAATATCTCACTTGGCTATATAGCAACCCTGATTACTAGCGGTATTATTGGCTTGATTTTAATAATGATTTTTATTCGCCCAGGATTATTTATTTCCAAAGTTTTTTTTGCTATTATAAAAACCTCGCCAACTTTTGTGATTATGCTCAGCCTGATTACAATGGCACTTCTAACTTATAGTTTTCTTAACCCTTGGTACATCCCTTTAACTAGTCTTCTATTATTTATCGCTGGGGTAAAAATCTACGAATGGATCGATAACTCATTTTTGAGCTACAAGATCGGTAACTGGTTTAGCGAGCAGCAATCTATCTATATCAAGATATCTCCCTCCGAGGACAGTAATGTAACTGTCGATAACATGGATAAATTCTTCCTAATGATGAGCGGACTTCACGGAGCTCGCTCTGCAAAGGCAATACGTACCAAAGGAACTTACTTTGAACAGTTTAGTATTGAATTTATTTCTGATGGAGGTAAAGTAAATATGTATATTAAGATCTGGAAGCAATCCCTTGGAACTTTAACATCAGGGCTTAAGCTCTATTTTCCCATGGTAAGGTTTGAGGAAGTGGAAAACCCAATGGCAAATATGCCAAGTAACTTACCTGAGTTAAAAAAAGTCTATAAACATACAGATTTTGGAGAATTTGCAGGCTTCGGGTCAGACATCCATCCGATAAAATACTTTGAACAATTAACTAATCTCAAAGAAGATTACAAACAAACCCCTATTAAGCAGCTCATAGAATGTCTCGAAGCCGTTGATGATGAAGATATGGCAATCCTTCAATTTAATTTCCGCCCGCAAGATACTAATTCAACTGGTGCCAAAAAGTCCTGGGAAAAAGAACTGGCTAAAGTCCGCAAAGACTTATCTAGTAATAGCAGTGTCTCAATGGGGGCTAATGGAACTGTTAGTCAGCTTACCCCAACAGAATTACAAGTTATTGAAAGGATTGAGCGAAAAATCCCATCCACTTGCTACGAAACCAAAATCCGCTTTGGACTCCTTGGCAAAAAAATTACAGGAAAACGTTACCTTGGTAATATGATGGCGTATTGGAAAAACTTTATGACTCCCAATCAAGGTATAATTCCAAATCCAAAAAGCTGGGACGAATCACCTAATGCCACCTGGGGGCAGTTCTGGGACAAATTATACTGGGAACCCGAAGTTTTTAAGCGACAAACTCAACTCTATGATGCAATTCTCTCCCGCTCTATCGGTATGGGCGGTAAAATCCGTTACTGGGATATATCTGCTCTAAGTAGCGTGTTACAGATACCAAATACTTTTTTGGATAGAAAAATAATCCAAAATTCCCAAATTGCCGTCTTAATCCAACCCGAAACAAATAATAATCTTATCGAAAACAACACTAAAAATCAACCCAAAATTCAGTCAACCCCAGTTCAACCAGTTCAAGACAACTTAATCCCAGATGTAGCTATAGAAAATGCTATCCCACTAGCCAAGCCAATGTCCACAACCTCACCTAGCGGAAAAGTCTATAGCCAGGTCAACCGATTCGATCTCTCCGATGATTACAATAATTTTAGTCAAACTATTAACACAAGTGGGAATAAACAAGCCTTCGTAGATAGACAAAAAGCCATCCCAATGCCCCAAAAACTAGAAGATGAAGAAGAGCTATTTACTAATGTTGGGGGGTAAGGGGGTTAAAACCAAATCTTAGCCTTAACTCCTTCAATCTTTATATCCTGAGCGGCTGGGTCAACCAGGCTTGGATCTTGAACAATTGATATCTTATTAAGATAAAGTTCTTTGCAAAGCTCATCTTGTCTCTCTAGGATAAATTCTACTAACTTGAGTTCAGCCTCGAGTAACATAAGACTCATATCGGTCAATTGCCCGAAGTTTAGCCCTGAGTTTTTACGAGCAGCTTGAATCTGTCTTGCTAGTTCTCGATAGAGCCCTTCAGCTTCTAGTTCGGGAGTCAAGGTAGTGTCTAAAGTAACTATTAATTCCTCAGCTATATCTCCAAGGATTATTTCTTTTACATTAAGCTCTTGGCTTACAATATCTAATAACTCAGTTGATAATACTAAGTCCTTGGTTAGGTGGATTATGGCACTTGCCAGAGGCTGTCGCAGTTTTACCCCACTCTCTGACCGTACCTTTAGCCCGAGTGAACAGATTAATTGAATAGCTTTCATACTTTCAAGGAGAGCTTTATCAATATTTCCAGCCTTTGGATACTCGCACAGATGAATAGATTCTGGACTGTCCGCAAGAACCCGGGCAACAATTTCTTGATAAATTTTTTCAGTGACAAATGGCATCTGAGGGGCAAAGAGCTTAATCAAGCGTATCATAGCAGCATAAAGCGTCTGGATAGCCTCCATATCAAGGGCGGCAAACCTATCGCGAGATCGCCTAATCCACCAAGTACTAACGGCATCAATTGTTGGTTGAATAATCTTGACACTAGCTGGCAGGTCATACTTCTCAAGAGCCTCGGTATAATCTAATATTGCCTGATTAACTATACTTTCTACCCATTTATCCAGAGGTTTATCGGAGACAAAATTACTATGAGCTGGCTGGAATTTACTCAATTCAGCATAAATCGTAAAGTAGGAAAAAGTATTCCAAAAGGGTATCAAGATGTTCTTAACTTGCTCATTCAGTGTAGCATCGCTCCATGCCATATCCTCACCATTCATCACAGAAGATCCCATTAAGTAGAGCCTTAGAGCTTCTCCACCAATATTTTCTAGGGTTTCCTTAGGGTCAGAATAATTACCAAAGGACTTGGACATCTTGCGTCCATCATTGCCTGCTACATTACCAGTGGTAACCGCATTCTTGAATGGCAGATTATCGAAGCCAATCACAGCCACCCGAAGCACAATATTAAACCAAGCCCTAATCTGCCCAACATATTCGGTGATAAAGTCCGCAGGATAGCCAGTCTCGAATAACTCCTTATTCTCGAATGGATAATGATGTTCCGCAAAAGGCACTGACCCAGCATCCAACCAACAGTCCAAGACTTCTGGCGTACGATGATACTCCACTCCATCCTTAATTAAGACAATTTTGTCGCAGATATCTCGGTGGAGATTCACAAGTTCATCGCCGTAATACCAGATGCCATCTCGCTGTTGTAGATCCGAGCAATGCTCAGCCATCTCAGCAATTGACCCACAGACAATCTTGTCTCCAGACTCACTAATCCAGAGTGGCATAACGGTTGCCCAGTAGCGATTACGCGAGATACACCAATCTGGCGAATTGGTTATCGCATCCAAGAAACGACCTTTCTTAAGATGGTTTGGGTACCAGTTGATTTGCTCATTAAGCTCAATCATCCGAGGCTTGATCTTCTGAATATTGATGAAGTAGGAATCTTGTGGATAATAAATAAGCGGATTCTCCCCACGATAAAACGGCATCCGATGCCTTATATCCTCGGCTTTATATAATTTGCCTAGCTCTTGTAATTCATTGATAATTCGCTTTTTGGCATGCCTAAGATATAAGCCCTTGAATGAGTCGCCTACTAACATTTTGCCATATTTATCAATGCTCTCTAGCGGAGTTATGTCATGCTTCTGGAATAAGTCATAATCTTCTTTACCGTAAGTCGCTAAATGGACAAAGCCTGTTCCGTCTGTCTCGGTAACAAAATCCCCAGCATAAACTCGATAATGCTTATCAGTAATTAATTCTGGATAAAAGTTAAATGGCGGCTCATATTGAATCCCAACCAAATCTGATCCATGTATCTCGAATAAAGTAACCAATTCTTGACCATCGAACAACTTTTCAACCAAACTTTTGGCAATTAGGTATTTGTCTTGAGTGGCTTCGATTTGGATAGCTTGATAGGTTGTATCAGGATTAATAGCTATTGCACAGTGAGCTGGCATTGTCCAAGGTGTTGTCGTCCAAGCTAGAATCTGGAGGTCTTTATGCCCGCTGAGTTCCTTAACTAGCGGGAACTTGATATATATACTGGTATCCGTAACCTCACGATAATTGGAAGGATCCATATTGACCTCGAACTCACTTACTGGCGTATTATTATCAGTGCTGTAGAGACTAACTCGCTTACCAGTATAGATTAAGTTCTTATCCCAAGCCTGTTTGAATAGCCAAAGCACGGACTCATTGAATTGAGGTTTCATCGTGAAGTAGGCATTATCCATATCTACCCAGCGACCAACTCGATCAATATACCAGCTCCAGCTATCCGTACATTCCTTAATATAATCGCGACACTCGGCAATATATTTGTCGATACCATAAGCCTCGATATCTTCTGAGCCATTCAAACCAAGCTTTTTACTAACCTTTTCCTCAATCGGTAATCCGTGGCAATCCCAACCAAAGACTCGCCGCACTTGATAACCCTGCATCGTCTTAAACCTCGGTATAACATCCTTGGCAATCGATGGCAAAAGACTTCCATAATGAGGAATCCCAGTAACAAAAGGAGGTCCATCGACAAAGGTATATTTAGCAGCCCCGTTGCGGTTATCGATGGATTTTTGGAAGATTTGGTTGGATTTCCAGAACTGAGTTACACCCTCTTCAAGACTTGGGAAACTGACACGATTACTAGCTTTTTTGATCATAGGGCTTCTAGGTTAATTTTTTACTTTGTTTTTATATAGCTAACCTAGGTAAATATCTTTTTTGTGTCAAAAGAGCAGATTGTAGAGTTCGGGGCAAAAGGTTTTAAATTGATCTTTGGTCATTTGTTCAGCGACTGCGACGGCTAAATCACTTTTTATTTTTCCATAGTTTTTCTCATCCAGAGGATTTACTTTAAGATAACCCTTGAAACTCCCCCCTGTCCAATTTTGATATTTTTCTGGTAATAACTTTTTTGGATACATCTGCTCTAATTCTTCTTTTTTAGCTATAAATCTATCACCTAAACCCTTCTTAAGATTGAAAGCTTTGTTATGATCATTGTTACCATTATTTTTATTCCTCTTATCAAGATTAATCATTGAATCATAGTATTCTTTATCATAATCTGTGAAAACTACATACCTATCGCGAAACGCAATATTTCCTAAAAAGAGTTGATTTATACTTAACAAAGGTTTTAAATTTTCTGTAAACCCTATCAATCCCGCGTCTCCATTTGGATTCGAGCAAATAACCTCAATATTTAGATTAAATTCAGGTTTCTTAAAAAGAGTATCAAGAAAGGTTTTTTTGGAACTTTCCTCAACGAGAATATAATTAGTTGGCATACCTAAATCTTGAAAATTTGCCCCTAGCATCTTATTAACAGCCAGAAGACACTCTCCGCCAGAATACCCATTTTGACCTTGACCAAGATTACCTTCTAGATCTACGGTTTGACCATCTTCGATTAAATACACCTTTTGAGTTTCTGGATATTGGGCGGCGGCAGAGATTATGAACGGTGAGTGAGTCGCAATGAAAAATTGAGCCCTTACTTCCTCAAAATCAACTTCCAAAATCTCTTTAATTACAAAAGGGATCTTTTTTTGAAATTCAGGGTGTAAGTTTGATTCAGGTTCGTCAACTAAAATTATTATTAATTTCAGAGGGTCTGAATAAAATAACCTCATAAATATTTGATTTATCAGGCTCAGTATTTTTTGTTGACCGCTTGAAAGCTGGTTAATCGAAAGCTCTAAATCGTCAATTACAATATGAGTTTTTTCTAGAGCGGTTTCAAATTCTGGGATAAATTTTTTGATTATATTTTTATATTTTTTAAAATACTTTGCACTAATTACTTGAGTTGAAATATATGGAATATCAGAAAGATTTAAATTTATATATTCAAGAAGTGTATCTTGAATAACGACATCTACTGGGTTATTATTATTTGCAGAATCTGAGCTATATGCAAACCCTTTGCTTATTTGAATATAATTACCATGAGATGGGTGGCAAAGTAAAGTATTTCTAACCAGATTTATTGATAAATTTAAAGCGCATGGGTTGTTATTAGTATATCCTTTCAAACCAGTTAGTTTTAAATATCCTGATTCTTCATCGGTAGCACGATCATCAAAATCCCAAATATGATCCATTTTAATAATTTCATAAGGGTATTTTTCGTCTTCTAACTTTAAGATACTTTCTGTTTTTAAGTATTTTATGATTGACAACATTTCCAAAATACTGCTCTTCCCACACCCATTCTGACCTACAAAATAATTAACATATTTAAGTACTTCTAATTCTATCGGCTTATCATTTATGACTTTGAAGTTACTTATTGAGATGGTTTTTAGCATAGATTTTTATGACTTGGATATTAATTTAGTTTAGGGTTAAGCTTTTTGGGGGACTTGTCAAAAAACTTGCCACCAATTGACATTTTATCTAATCTAGCCAATTATTAAGGAATTATACCGATTTATAAGACACCTTACATTATGGCTGACAAATTACTCCTGCAAATCCTCAATCTCCGCAAAACCTACGGGCCCAAAGTCATTTTTGACGAGGCCAATGTCTCTATCACCGAAAAAGTCAAAATTGGTGTTATTGGTCGGAATGGAGCTGGTAAATCTACTCTTTTTAAGATGATAATGGACTTAGAGCAGCCTGACTGGGGCGAAGTTATCAAGACTTCTGACCTAAGACTTGGTTATATCCCGCAAGTCGATCCTTATGATCCATCCGAGACGATTATGGGCTTTTTGACCCGATATACAGGACGAGAAGAGTGGGAGTGTGCTAAGGTGGCTAGCCAATTCCAGCTTAAGGGTGCAATGCTTACTAATCCAATCTCTAATCTCTCTGGTGGGTTTCAAATGCGTGTGAAGTTGACTTCGACTCTCCTATTCGAGCCTAATCTCTTACTCTTAGATGAGCCGACTAATTATCTTGATCTTTCCACTCTCATCTTACTTGAGAATTTTTTACAGACCTTCAAGGGCGGATTCTTGTGTATTACTCACGATCGCGAATTTATAAAGAAGACCTGCACTGCCACAATGGAAGTTGAAGATGGTCAAATCGTCCTACACCCAGAACCGCTAGAAGAGTATCTAGAATTCAAGGCGGAGCAAAAAGCCTTAGCAACTTCCGTCAACAAAAACATCGAAAAGAAGCAAAAACAACTCCAGACCTTCGTTGATAGATTCGGGGCAAAAGCCTCAATGGCAAAGTCCGCCCAATCAAAAGCCAAAGCCATAATCAGAATGGACTCCAAAAAAATTGCCATTGGTAACCCTCTAGCCACCGTCCGTATGTGGATACCACCTGTTCTTGCTCGCGGTGGAACAGCACTAGAACTTACTAAGCTTGACATCGGTTACCCAGGCAAATCTATTGCCACTAACATCAGTATAATGACCGAAAAAGGTCGCAAGGTCGCCATCCTAGGAGACAATGGACAAGGTAAATCCACCCTTCTTAAGACAATCGCTGGTCGATTAGACTCAATGAACGGAACTCAAAAGTGGTTTAATGGAGCCAAAATTGGCTTCTACGCCCAGCACGTCAACCTTGCTCTTAACCCAGAAGATACAGTCGAGCAATACCTCAAGTCCAAGAAAGCCGATGGCTTATCCGACGATACCGTCCTTCGAGTAATGAGCTGCTTCCTCTTCAAAAAAAATGACGCCTTCAAAGAAATTTCTGTACTCTCAGGGGGTGAAAAAGCTCGGCTGTGTCTAGCGGGACTCTTCTTATCTAATGTCGATGTGCTGTTATTAGATGAGCCGACAAATCATCTTGACTTCGAGACAGTGGAGGCTATGGGACAAGCTCTAGGTGAATTTAACGGGACTGTTATGGTCGTATCCCACGATCGAACCTTCGTTAATCTACTTGCCAATGAGATCTGGGAAGTGCGAGACGGTAGCGTGAAGGTAATCCAAGGAACTTATGAGGACTATGTCTGGAACAAGGAACAAGAAGTTGCTAACGAACAATCCGCCCCAGTAACTACAGGCTATAGCTCTAACCCAAGCGATAGCAAAGCAGTCAAAACCCTAGACAAAGAACAACGAGTCAAGCTCTACAACCTCAAGAAAGAACTGGACAAAGTTACTCGCAAGATGAAAACCTTAACCGAGAAGGCGGGAGCTAATCCAAATGATAATGCAGTAAGTAGTGAGTTAGCAACTATCGAAACCAAATGGCTAGATCTTAGCAAACAAGTTGAGGAATTGGAGGGGTAGAAATAACTTCAGATTCAACTAAAATCAATTTAATTTAAAAAAGTAATTTGACAATTTCATTATTACTTTATATAACTATGTTAAGTCATCAAGGCAAGATGTACTCATCGTCAATAACTTACTACAACTCTCTAATGTTTAGTAAAAATTAGTTAATCGTAATCGTTTCGGCATTGCTTAACAACTATAGATACTATTAAATCTATGAATCATTAGCTTTAACGAAATATCAAGCATTTCTTTAGTTTTAGAATAACATTTAGTTCTA
>JAYWGL010000010.1:0-10311 GCA_043778275.1 Minisyncoccota bacterium | reverse complement strand
TAATTTATACTACCACATTTAGGACATTTTATTGTTGTATTCTCTGACATGTAGAAACTTAAACGGTTCTATAAGTTTTAAGCAATGCCCAATTTTTATTTGATTTTGTACAAGATTTTTTCACCTTGGGATATTAGATAAGTTGATACCCCGTTATTATAGAGAGAGGCTCCTGAGATTTTTATCCCTTGATAAGCCAGACTCACATTATTTCCTCGGTAATCTATTTCTACAAGTTCATCTTTGAATCGATCATCGGTTTCTTCGATATTAAGCTGCTTGATAAGACAAACTAACTTAGCATTTTGATCGATACTACAGCGCCGTGGCGAAACTCCGCCGTTGATATCTTTGGCACGGAGCTTGTCTTCTACCTTAGGGCTAAAACTCTCCCCATATTTGTCTTTATCGAAGATTATTACCTCCAAGCTAGTTTTATTACTGCCTATATCCTTGGTATAAACTATTCCCTTGGTTGTAATTTTTACTCCGACAATTGAGGGATAAGTATTGACTAATTCGTAATTTTTTTCGTTCTTGATCCAGATTTCGAGATTACCCGTTCGGTTAGAATTTTGCCACATTAATAGATAATTTTTACCGTTGATGATTCTACTTTCTATTATCGCGGGCTTCAGTGTCGGCTTAACATTATCAAACGTGGTCGCTTCTTTGAGTTTATCAATATCGTTAGCTAGTTTGACTTGGAAGAAATCCCCGTTTTTTTGGAGATACTGAATCTGCTTATCTTGCGGAGTGAGCTGTAATTCAATATCAAGGGTACGAAAGCTCTTGTCCTTGGTATTAAAAATTGTTGTTTTAGACTCTTCATTGAAGATAATTTTGTCGCCATACTTATATATAGTATAAGGTAAAAACTCAGGGGAGCTAGTAACCGCTTGATTGTTATAATTAATTTTATCATTGGTATCCAAAAAAACCTGCATACCTTCTTCAACTAGCATACTCTGAGTGTTACCAAGAGCGACTTGCGAAACTTTTTCTAGTCTTGTTACATCATCGAATGACTTTTTGTCGATTAATCCAGCTTGCCCTGAATCCGTATTAACTGGGCTTGGATTAGTCTTACCTAGCCCAAGAAGACTTGCCGCAATAATCACTACTAATAAAATGACTAGAATCACTACGACTATCGCCCCGCCAAAAATTGCTCTAGCGTATTTACCATTTGCTAGCCAATCCAAAAAATATTCCCAGTATTGCACTATTTTATCCATAAATTTTCTTATAAAATCTGTTTGGTTTTATTGTATTTGCTTTTTGTTTTTTAATCAACTTTTGTTGAATCTTATTTTAAATTTGATAATTCCCGCAAGATAACCCCCTAATGGGGCTAATTGCTCAAAAAAATATTTTTAAACTACTTTTATCATTCTAACTGAATGATTTTTTTACATTTATGACGATCACTCTATTTTTTGCTTTTTCGTTGGAATTTTCCACTGAAAGCCTCGAGTTTTTGGCGAAATCGAGAACGATTTGGTTTTTTTAGCACACTTGAAGGAAGGTTAGCCTCTTCCAAGTTAGCTACTATATCTGGGGTTGCATTTTGGGCATCCTGAACATAGATTAATTCGTCCGTTGTAAAGTGACCGCTATTACGACCAAAAACAACTAATTTGAGCAGAGCTCGAAGACCAGGCTGTGTGGTTGTTGCTGAAGAGTACATATGCGCATGTAGATTTTTTTGGGACTTACATTTTTTATAGTAATGTAAGTACATTAATCAATGTATTCTTTTTTTTGTTTTGTCAACTTTTGTTTGAGTTTAATCAGCTTGACAGATAATTTAGAGTTTATGATATCTTATATCTGTAAGACTTTTGTTCTAAGTTAAAATAAAGGTTTCAAGATTTTTTAAGATTTTTAAGATTGCTTTATTAGAATGTATGATCCATTTTGGACTCTTTAGTTTCCATGTAATATTTGTTATGAGAATTAATTGGAGCGATAACAGGGGTTCTAGCCGAGACTGTAATCCCAAGAGCTTCTAATTGCCTGATCTTATCTAGATTGTTGGTCATTAATTGAATTCTAGTAATTGACATATCTTTTAGAATCGTTGCCGCAAAATCATAGATTCTCAGATCTCCTTCAAAGCCAAGTGCAATATTAGCCTCTAGTGTATCCATCCCATCCTGCTGGAGTTTATAAGCCTTCATCTTATTGAAAAGCCCGATCCCTCGACCCTCTTGAGGTAAGTAAATCACCATTCCACTACCTTCTTTCTCGATGTATTGCAATGCGATTTCCAATTGCTCTCCACAATCACACTTATATGAACCAAGTATATCGCCAGTAACACAACTAGAATGTAATCTAACCTTAAGATCTGTGCCTGGGGTTAGAGGGGTTGTATCTTTATAGATGACAGAATACTCATCAGCGGTGTGAAGATCTTTGTAAACTACCATATTGAATTTACCGTGTTTGGTTGGTAATTGAACCGCCTCAGTTTTTTCAAAGTCTGAGCTTGGATTAGCATATTTAACCTTAAAATCTTGAGCTGGGAATTCTGGATTGGCTTTTCTATACTCAATCAAATCAGCAATAGAAATAATTTTCATATTCCATTGTTTGGACATTATAATTAGATCTGGTAATCTCGCCATTTCTCCGTTTGGCTTAATAATCTCAATCAAGACCGCAGCTCCGCCTAGTCCAGCCAGCTTAGCAAGATCTAGAGAAGCTTCTGTATGTCCATCACGAGTCAAAACTCCGCCATCTTTGGCAACCAGTGGGAATACATGCCCTGGGCGAGTATATGAATCAGCTGTAGTCTCAGGATCTAAGAGGGAATTTAGAGTTACCGCTCTGTCATAAGCACTTATACCTGTGGTGCAGCCACGATGCTTGTAATCGATAGATACGGTAAAAGCAGTACCTTTGACATCGGTATTATTAGCTGTCATCGGTGGGAGTTCCAAGAAATCAGCCTTGGACTGATCCATAGATACGCACATTAGCCCTTTGGCTTTGGTGATTGCAAAGTTAACCATTGCTGGTGTAATATTGGAGGCAGCACAAATTAAATCGCCCTCATTTTCGCGATCTTCGTCGTCAACAACGATTACGAATTTGCCTTGTTGAAGATCTTTTATAGCCTCTTCGATAGAATGTAAAATTTTGGTCATAGCAATAAGACCTTTGCATAAAAAAGATAGAATGTCAATTAATTTAAACAATTTATTTTAAGATACAGCCTTAATACGATTAAATAAGCTAACTAAGCAAACTTGCCTAAAAGATAATTTTACTTTAGGGTTTAACTTAGTTAAATTCCTTGTATTTAAAGTACTAATTACTAACGCTAAAAAATTTATTTTAAGCTAAAATTTTATGTTTGGACTCACCAAAAAAACCATCCCACCAATCAAAGAAAGCTCTGAAAACAAAGAAGTAGAAAATACCACCCTGGAGATTCATAGTACCAACACTTTAACTAGTGGCAATTTTGGGACTGATCATCGCGAAAGTTTTTTGAATAATCCTACCTCCGGTAATGAACTAAACATTCTTAAGACCGACATCCCAGAATGGGAAAAAACCTTTGATTGGGCAGATGATGTTAGTTGGTCTAAGGTGCTTATTAGCGAATCAGAAAATCTCAGGCATACCGGTACGATCAACCGTCAAAAAGACTCAGCAATGGTTATCCTGGTCCGTAGATTGGAGCATTTCCCAAGTGTAGAAACTATTCAAGCCGTCAGACAAAATATCCAAAAAGATATTACAAGGCTCAATTCTGTCAAGGACGCAATGCAACCTACCCCAGGTCAAAAACCCGATAGTAATCCAATTCTCACTCAGACCAATGTAGAGCTATCTAGTGAACTTAACAAAATCACCATCGAACAAGAAGCCTTCGAAAAAAAGATTTTAAGCGAACTGGAAATTATCAACACTCTTATTGACAGCATCGTCAACAGCGGTAAGCCACGAGAGCTCATTCACGCCCTATTAGAAATCTACCAATTCGGCATAACCCAAAAAGGGGTCTATCATATTTCCACCCCACCTATTCAAGCCCAAGAAGAAACTGACTTAGAAGAAAAAGAGATGGAAGATGAGGAAGAAGAGTTAGAAAATGATTTGGATACTCTAGCTTCTGATGAAGAATCAGAAATAAAAATCGAAGAAATAAAAAAAGAAAAAATAGCCCCAGAACATACGGAAAAAAAAACTCAAAAAAATAAAGAGTTAAAAACCGAATCCAAGACAGGTGAGTCAATCAAGCAGATCTCAGATGTGATTAATTATGACCAAAAATCCAAATCTCAAAAAAGCGATGACTCCAGCTACTTCGATTATAACTTTATCTTCGGGTCAGACAAAAAATCAAAAAAATAAATAAAGATAAATCTGGTTGACTAATATTGAGTTTGTAATTAGGCTTGGGTTTTAAACACCTCTAATCCCAAGTTTATCTATGCATCCTAACAAACCCACTCAGCTTAATCAAGATCTCACAGAATTCCAAAAAAGTGTAATGTTTGACAAAGCCACCGAGGCTCGATTCAGTGGTCAATACGACGATTTTTATCAAGATGGAGACTATGTCTGTGCTAACTGCAATAATAAGTTATACTCCTCAAAAGCCAAGTTTGATGCTGGCTGTGGTTGGCCAGCCTTCGATACCTGCTACCCAGGTAGTGTTCTCAATATTCCTGATAGCGATGGAAGGCGAGTAGAAATCCTATGTAATAACTGTAATATTCATCTTGGACATGTCTTCACTGGAGAGCATTTAACTGATAAAAACACAAGGCATTGTGTCAATTCCGCCTCAATCAAATATATAAAGAAAGAGTCTGAGCAACCAGAAATTGCTAGTCTTGTAGTAGGTTGTGGATGTTTTTGGGGGGTTCAATACTGGTTCAATAAACTTGAAGGTGTTATCTCAACTTCGGTTGGTTATAGCGGAGGATCAATACCAAACCCAACTTACCAGCAAGTCTGCGCAGGAACAACAGGGCATATCGAAGTCCTAAAGATTGATTACAACCCAAAAGTCTTAAGCTACGAAAATCTAATCCGCTATTTCTTTAACATTCACAACTTTGAACAAGCTAATGGACAGGCTGGAGATATAGGAAGTCAATATCTAAGTATAATCCAATACCAGAGAGAAGATCAAAAAAATACTATCAATCATATTATAGAGGAATTAAGAGCTAAAGGATATAAACCCGCTACAAAACTAGTTCCAGAGAGTGCATTCTGGGCAGCTGAGGACTATCACCAAAGCTACTACGAGAAAAGTGAAGGATCTCCATATTGTCACTTCTTCAAAAAAATAGTCTGAAAATTTTGATTTTTAGGGCAAAAAAATTACCTCCATAATTAGGAGGGTTTTTTATTATATAATATTTGGTGCAATCGGGAGGACTCGAACCTCCGACCTTTCGGACCGCAACCGAACGCTCTAATCCACTGAGCTACGACTGCTTTTTGGCAGAAATTACCTTTTTATTAAAAATCTATTTATAGAACTTGTCAAACTGGTAAAAATCAAAGTTACTAAAAACAAATATAAAAATATTATGATAAATCTACAGTTAGATACATACTTAGGGGCTGAGTATAAAAGCAAGTCTCAGAAGGTTCGAGTGATGACAGAAAGTTGGGTCTCTGATAACCTATTTTGTCTTCAATGTGGAAATTCTAAGTTAGAAAATTATGAAAACAATCGAAAAGTAGCGGATTTTTTTTGTAAAAACTGTGGTTGGGAGTATGAGCTTAAAAGTAAAAACGGTCAGGCTAAAAACAAAATAGTTGATGGTCAGTATAGTACTATGATTACAAGATTAAACTCTTTAACGAACCCCAGTTTATTTTTTCTCAATTATGATAAAAATTTTGTAGTTAATGATTTTTTAGCCATCCCAAAATATTTTTTTGTTCCTGAGATTATAGAAGAGCGAAAACCTCTTTCTGTAGATGCAAAAAGAGCTGGGTGGGTTGGGTGTAATATACTTTTTTCTAAAATTCCAAGTAGTGGAATTGTTTTTATCATCAAAGATAAAGAATTATTAAGCGCAGATAATATCAAAAAGCAATGGCAAAAAACCCAATTTCTTAACGAAGCCAAGACAATTCAGAGCCGAGGCTGGACATTAGATATATTCAAAATAATAACTAATTTAAGAAAGGTGGAATTTAGTCTTGAGGATGTTTATAAATTCGAATCTCTATTAAGTAAAAAGTACCCCAAGAACAAATATATAAAAGACAAAATCCGACAGCAGTTGCAAATTTTGAGAGATAAAAAAGTCCTAGCATTTACAAAACGAGGTCAATACAAGCTATTAATTTAAAAATTCATACAGAAAAATTTTTATGTCCCTCAATCAAAACCTCATCCACAATATTATCCAAGTCATCCCAAAAGGTATGGTTGCCTACTATGGGCAGATATCCGAGATACTAGAAGCTTCTCACCAAATCATAATGCGAGGGCAAGTTGTTGGTTGGACAATGTCCAGTATGAAACGCAATGCCAAATATCAGGATAGCAACTGGCAAAGAGTAGTCGCCAAGACAGGACAAATTGTTACTTATAAATTAGGTGCAATGGGTAATCTCCAAGTAGATCTCCTAGCCAAAGAAGGTGTTCACTTGGCTGAGGGTCAAATCAATATGAGAAGGTATTGTATTGGAACAGCTAAGTTATTGGAATTATATCAAAAAAATTTAGATTTCCAATTTGCCAGAACTTCTAATAACTGATATATTAGGATATACAAAAAATCTACACAATCCTAAAGTAAATTAGCTTAATGAGTAACCAAACCGCCAAAACTGCCGACCCTTCTCTTAAGACCAGCTACGGCAAATATGTCACCCCTATCAAAATACATATTGTGGCTGAGACTAAGTTTGCACTAGAAAAAGTTACTATTAACTCCAAATCTAGTCTCACAACCACAAGTAGCCTAGTCCAAAAAGCTCGTAATTATATCCAAAACTATCTCTGGGATTATCAAGTTAACTTCAATCAAGCCAAGCAGGACTGGTTGGATTCTATGCGATCTAATTCTAATTAAATTTTTAATTCAGGTTCTAATTTTTCTATGACTAATAGCCAAGCTCAAGTAACCAATGATCATATCAATTACCTTGGATTGGTAGAGTTAGAAGGTGTTCATAAAACCTTCGGGCTAGGGCAAAACGATCGGCGGCGACATACTTATATTATTGGTAAAAGCGGAATGGGTAAAAGTACTCTGCTCGAAAATATGATCTTGCAGGATATTTATGCGGGCTTTGGCTGCTGTTATATTGATCCTCTTGGTGATTCAGCGGTAGCTATTATGGATAGAATTCCAAGTTATCGTCATAAGGATGTGGTATACTTTAACCCATCTGACAAATCTGGATCGGTTGGAATTAATCTACTTGAGATAGCTAATGGGCAATCTGCTTCCTTAATCACTAGTGAGATTATGTCGATTATGGAGCGAGTCTGGGCTGGGGTCTGGTCGCCTCGCATGGAATATATCTTGACTAACTCCCTGATTGCCCTGATTGAAAATACCGAAGATCATACCTTGATGGGTTGTATGAAGATGTTTAATGATGATACTTTTGCAGGGAAAATCGCCCAAAACTGCCAAAATATGGTAGTCAAACAATTCTGGACAAAAGAGTACCCCGCCTTCCCGCCTAATTATAAGACCGAAGCAGTAGCCGCTATCCAGAATAAAATTGGACAGCTCTTTACCAATGAAATGGTTGGGCAAATCCTTGGGCAATCTAAGAGTACTATCAACTTTGAGAATATACTCAATACTAATAAAATCTTTATCTGTAACCTGGCTAAGGGGCAAATTGGCGAGAGTAATTGTAATCTTCTCGGCTCTCTTATCGTAACCAAAATCCAACTAGCAGCTATGAATCGAGCTCAGATCCCAGCTAATTTACGACATGATTTTTATCTCTATATCGATGAATTCCAAAACTTTGTTAATGATAGTTTCGTGACTATATTATCTGAGGCTCGCAAGTTTAGGCTGAATCTTATTATTGCCCACCAGTATTTGGGGCAACTAGCCGATGAAGATGACAAAATCAAGCAAGCTATATTTGGGAATGTTGGGACAATTATCAGCTTCCAAGTCTCAAAAAAAGACGCTGAATACCTAGGCGAAGAACTCCAAATCGAATTATTTCAATACTTCCAAAATCTGGGCCTGGGGCAAATCATTATCAAGCCCTGGATTGACCAGAAGCAGACAACAGCCTTCTTCGCTTATACTCTCCAGAATCTCTACAATGACTATCAGGGTAATTACGAAAAGTGTCGCACAATGTCCAACGAGCTCTACACCAGAAAATCCTCCGAAATCAAAAAAGAGATAACTGCCTACTACAAATCAGAACCAAAAGACAATGCCAAAGCCCGCCGCAACCAAAAACGCCTCGAAGAATTCCTAACCAAAAAAGGAGTATCCCCAGACGAAAAAACCAATCAAAAAGTAGATCAAGATAATCCTCTATGACTGTCCAATTAGCCCCTCGTAACAATAATCAAGGTCTATTAACTATCCCACTAAATACTTTTAACAAGGTACATAGGCTTAAAAGTGACTTGGATCGAACCTTTATCGAACGCAATACCCGAGAAAAATCCCTGGCTTATAATCTTCCCTACATCGATCTTTACGGCTACCCTATTGATGTAGCCCAGATGGTCTTAATTGCTAAAGAGGATGTTATGACTTATCGAGTTGGTATCTTTGCGGTGCATGATAAAGAAGTCTATTTAGCTACGGATGAAATTAATCTGAATGTCCAGACTCCGCTCTTCGATCGGATAAAAACCCAAGGTTATAAGCTTAAGCTCTTCCTTTGCTCTCATTATAGTATCGATAAGATTATCACAAGTTACGATCATCTAAAATACGGACAAGTTCTCAGTGATGCAATTGTTATTACCCAAGAGACAATCTCTACTATTGAGAACCAGCTTAAGGATCTTGATCAACTCCAAGAAATTGTTACTAAGTCTAATGTCTCTGACTCAGTTCAATATATACTAACCTCGGCGGTAGTGAATCAAGCTTCTGATATCCACTTCGAACCTGAAAAAGATAGTTATAATATCCGACTTAGACTTGATGGAGTTCTTTATACCTACGCCAAATTACCAGTAAGCCTGCAAAAAGCTCTTGATAGTAGGCTAAAGATCCTCTCTGGAGTCAAGATTAATATTGATAATATACCTCAGGATGGGCGTTTTAGCTTCAAGTATCTGGAGCGTGATATTGATGTGCGTGTCTCGATGCTTCCTTCGACTTACGGGTATTCGATTGTAATGCGACTTCTCGGTACGGGTAATGTAGAGCTGCGGCTAGATGATCTTGGTTTTGATGGAATTAACGCTGCTCGTGTGCAAGCTGCCCTAGATAAACCACAAGGTCTGATTCTAACTACTGGACCTACAGGAAGTGGTAAAACTACGACGCTTTATACTTTTTTGTCACAGGTTAATAATGGGGAGAACAAGATTATTACATTAGAAGACCCTATCGAATACAAGCTCCCTGGAGTTAGTCAGACTCAGATTGACACTGCTGGTGGTTTTACTTTTGCCAGTGGACTGCGTTCTATCTTGCGTCAAGATCCTGATATTTTAATGGTGGGAGAAATCCGAGACGCCGAAACCGCCGATATTGCTGTGCAAGCCTCACTTACAGGACATCAAGTGCTCTCAACTATCCACACTAATGACGCCGCTGGATCTATACCTCGTATGTTAGAAATGGGTGTAAAAGGGTTTATCCTTGCTGACGCCTTAGAAATTGTCATCGGACAAAGGCTGGTGCGCAAAATCTGCCAACATTGCAAAACTCCCGAAACCCTAGATGAAGCAACGACCAAGCTCATAAAAGAGCAAATCGCCAAAATGCCAGGATTTGTCAAAAAGGATTTACCAGATCATATTGAATTTTTCACTTCCCCAGGATGTGAGATCTGTAATAATCTCGGTTACAAAGGGCGGGTCGGTGTCTATGAAGTTATGTCGATGACCAACGGGCTAAAAGCTCTAATGAGTACAAAATTCCCCTCAATTGTCGAGATTCGAGATATGGCAATGAAAGAAGGTATGATTACAATGTTCCAAGACGGAATCCTCAAAGCTATAAAAGGTCAAACCGATATCAAGGAATTAACTCGAAATGTAAGTAGTTAGCCCCAATTACGATATTCTAACTTGATTAAAAACAAACAACAAAATAGGGATATTACCCTATGACAAAACAGAACAATATCCCTAATATAGGAGAT
>JAYWGL010000009.1:0-51797 GCA_043778275.1 Minisyncoccota bacterium | reverse complement strand
CTCAAGAAGCCTTTACCCTAGCCATTAACCAATTACTTCAAGCCAATTTAAACGGTCAAAACTGGCTTTTAGACAAAGGCATTGAGTCGGAAATCACTGGCAAAGGCTGGCAAAGTTTGAAGCTCGAATGGTACACAGATTACCTAGTCAATCAAACAAAACCCGCAAATAGACCATTTGCAAAATACCAAACCCAAGCCCAAAAAGAAATCCAAAACACAAATCAAATATCAGAATACGCAAACTTTTAACCATTCTAATCAAACAAATATATTTCTATGCCTCACTACACAGACAGAAAACAAGACTTCAAATCCAGTCTTAGCCTAATCAATCAAGCCAGCTACAATTATCCAATTAACCTGGAATCGGTAACCACAAAATCTGACGATAAAGTCAAAGAAGTCAAAATCAACCCAAGACAAAGCTACTTCCTAAAAGGACTACCTGGACGAGGTAAAACAGCAATTGCCATCCACATTGCCAAAGAGTGGTTAAGTCAATTTGCTCAGTACCAAAACAAGAAGTTTGAAGATTATTCAAACGGTCAAGGAGCTTACACCTACCAATGGGAAGACAATAAGTATCTAGGTAAAGTCAACTTTGTACCTATGGATCAATTAATTGCCTGTATTAATGATGCCTTCGGTATGAAATCATCCGAAGAAGCTAAGGCAATCTTTCAAAGATGGTGTGAAATGCCCCTCCTAATTATTGACGATTTAGGAAAGGAAAAACTCTCAGACTTCCGAGCTGAAAAGCTCTACAATTTACTTGATGCAAGATACGATAACCAACGACAAACGGTTATTACAACCAACTTTAACTTATCCGCTCTAGAAGAGCTTGGATATAGCAAGGCTTTAATTAGTCGAATAATGGGCTTATGCGGTCCAGATAATGTACTTGAGATTTACTCAAGCGTGGACTACAGAATGGCAACCAAATCAATAGAAACTAATTTTGCTAATTGTTAACCATCAACCAAACTTAGAAACCAACTGCTCACAATTTGTGACCACTCAATCTAACTCCACAAGAATGTGAAACCATCAAAAAAACCAAAAACCCGTTAAAATATGACAGAGCAAAAAGAACTAACAAAAGAAATTTTTGACAAAATAACAACAGACTCCCTATTGCTTGTAGCAATAGAAAATTTGCCAGAAATTCTTTTCTATACCCCTAAAGAAAAAGAAATAGAAGAAAAAAAAAGAAACGATTACTACATAGCATTGATAAAAAATATTAAAAAAAAGAAATATCAAAGTCCAAACCCCTCACAATTGTTTGGTAATTTTTATCAAATTAATATAATTTTTTAAATAACTATGAACTCCAAAAAAACCTAAAATATGCCTAACCAAAACACAGAAACCACCAGCCAACTTTTGGAACAAATAAAACAGCTCCAAAAAATAAAAGAAGCTGAGGAGCTAGAGGTTACTGCTATCAAAGCAAACCCTCACGAAACCCTGATATATATCAGGTTGTTAGAAGAAGAAATAAAAAACTTGAGATCAACTCAAGAAAGATACAAAATTGATATTAATTGCATAAATTGGGTGCTTGGCAATACTTATTCACCACAAGAAAAAATTGAATACTTAAAAGTAGCATTCAAATAAAAAATTTGCCTTTATGAACACAAAAAATAAATCAACAAAAAATCTAAAATTTATAAAATCTGATGAACTAGATCAGAAACTAAACGAGATAGAACATCGTGACTTCTATCATCTAATCGATGATATAGAAGTCTCGGCTTCCTGCTTCAGAAGTATAATTAGCCAAACTACCCTTCCCCCAGGGGTTAGGACTCACACTCACTGTGAGGGATTAACTTACACCCCCTATTTCTATTATGAGACAGAGGAACAAAAAAACAACTACAAAGAGTTTGTAGAGACTGCTAAAAAATTAATTTGCCTATAAAAATTATGTTCACTGGAAAAAAACAAAGCATAGAAAGCTACAACCAAGAAAACAAACAAGAAATACCCGCAAGAAAGGACTATGAATTCTGGGGGCTTGCCGATCAGGTAATGCTTGAGTATTTGCTAACCCAATACACTCAAGACGCCATCTCAAGGAAGATTAGACGGATAATGTCTTATCATCACCCTTTGCAAACTCCGAATAAAAAGAGGAATGAAAAATTAAAAATAACGACTTTAAAACTTAAGGAAATCTAACTATGTATGATGATCTAAAAAAGAACTACCAAGACGAAAAGTCTAAACTGGATAAATTATATCCTGGAATGGTGGCAAATATTGAGCAGAAAAAATCAAAAACTACTAACCATAGAATCAGCAAAAAGTCAAAAAACACCGAGGAAACTTTTTTTGGTGAGGTATTAGATACTCAAACAATTCCTATAGTAGCAAAAAAAAGAAAAATTACAGGAAGAGCTTTAGGTATTGGTCGGCAAAAAGGTACTCCCAACAAGGTCACTCAAGAAATGAGGCAATTTTACCAGTCGCTCTGCGAAGGAAGGCAAGAGGATCTAAAAAAATGGCTAGATGAGATAGGTCAAACCAATCCGCTTGAAGCTTTCAAGTTAGTATTGCAAGCAAGTGAGTATTTTACACCAAAAATTGCTCGTCAAGAATTGACAGGTAAAGATGGTGGGGATCTTCCTGTTGTCATAACCAAAATAATCGTCAATCAAGACTCAAAAAAGATATAGTCGTATAATTATCTTTATACGCATAGTAGAATAAAAGACAAAGTACATCTAAATCAACAAAACTAGCTAATTTACACAATATAACAAGTAGTATTAATTTATTTACTTATTATATATAAAATTAGACGGCTAGTTTTGTTGATAAAATCGTTAACTATATGGAAATTAAAATTAATTTATTTGAGAAGCAAATTAAGGCATATAATCTACTTGTCGACGAAGAGTGGCAAGGCGAAGTAATGTATGGCGGAGGTGCTCGAGGTGGTAAATCTCACTTAGGGTGTACTTGGATAGTTCATATGTGTATCACATACCCGCAAAGCAAATGGTTAATTGGTTTTGAGGAGTTAAAACACTTAAGGCGAACTACATTACCCGACCTCATCACGGTGATGGATACAAACCTTAAGCAAATTAGACCGACCGACTATAAAAGGCTATACACAATTAATCAACAAGATATGATTGTCCAGTTCTGGAACGGGTCGATTATTTATTTATCAGAATTAGCTAACCTTCCAACAGATCCAAACTTTGATCGGTTAGGGTCCTATTCGTTGACTGGATTTTGGATTGATGAAGCCCAAAAAGTCGTCAAGATGGCAGTCGACACCCTTAAGGGTCGCCTATCATTGACCACTGGTCCAGGTTGGGAGTTCAAACCAAAAGCTCTTTACACTTGTAACCCAAAGCGAAATTGGATATATCGAGACTACTATGACCCCCTTATCAAGCAAGGTAAAATTATACAAGACCAAAAGTTCATTGTAAGCCTTGCAAAAGATAATCCGCACGTGGATTATGAAAGTTATTCAAAATCCATCCTAAAAACCAATAACAAAATCCAAATTGAAAGACTATTGTACGGAAACTTTGATTACGATGATTCAGAGCTAAGACTATACAACTACGACTGTATCTTGAATATGTTTAGCAATTTTATTGACTCTAATCAAAAAAGTAAAAAATATATAGTCCTTGATATAGCTAGATTTGGTAAAGACTCAACAGTAATTAGCGTATGGTATGGATGGGAATTGGTGCAAGTCCAAGAAATCCTCAGATCAGATCTAACCTTTGTAGTAGAAACGGTCGAAAAGCTAAGAGAACAGCACAGAATACCAAAAAGCCAAGTCATTGGCGATTCGGACGGGTTAGGAGCTGGTGTTGAAGATTTTGGAGGGTATAGAGGCTTTTCAGCCAACTCAAGTCCAATTGATAACCGAGGCTGGGAAGAGAAAAGCCTAAAACCAAAGCTAAACTATCAGAACTTAAAAGCTCAATGTGCTTTTGGACTCCAAACCATTATCAACAATAACCAAATCAGAGTATCCGCAAATCTTACTGCGGATCAAAAAGATAGGTTAATTAATGATTTAGACAGTTACGAGGCTTACAAGGTTGATAACGACGGTAAGCAACAAATTATACCAAAAGAGAAACAAAAAGAGAAACTAGGACGCTCACCAGACTTTGGTGACTGTTTCATTATTCGGTATGCAATAGAACTTGCACAGCCTGATACAGATATAATCTTCATCTCATAAAGACTCAAAAATAATAAAATATGTCCAATAAAATAGAAAAAAACTCAACTCACCAAGTTTTGATATTATCTGATCTAGTAATGATGACTAACGTGTTCTTTGGAATCAAGATGTCAACAGATATGTCCCAAATTCTAAACCTTGCTAATGCAACGATCTCTGATAAAAAGACTAAATTAGTTGAAATGGGGTTGTTAGTTTCAACAAATAGTCTAATTCTCACCCCAAGAGGGCGGCAAATAGTAGCTAAAGGTTTGGCTCAGATGAATTACGAGGTAATGGTAGAAATCTTATCAGTGTAGTTCGGAACTTACCGAAACACACCAAGTCAACTACTATCTAGGTATTATGAAACCACAAAGAGGCTATCCGCTACCAATCCCACTGATGAAAAAAATTATCAGAAGGTGGGATGATGTGAAGTTTCTACCACCAACTGCACTTACTGGATTAATCCGCTGGCACAACTCAGACAATGTTGTATCAGCCCAACAATCAGATCTTCCTGCTGGAGATTTTACCAGTTCATTTGGTGGCTACAGTCCATATGTCAATGGAGGTACTGCAACTAATCCAATTTTAACTCTCGACGCTGGAGAACTCAAGGTTGACTTGATGGGTACTTATGTCCAATCAGGTTTTACAACAGGGGTGAGAATGATAGCAGGTGCGGTTTACACTCTTAGCTTTGATTTAAGAGGGTTAAACCCTAGTGTGATGAACATTTATTTAGGTGCAGGGTCAATGAATCTTGATATTCCTGGAATTCCAGTGACTACTACTAAAACAAGATTCACACAAATTTTTACTGCTACTACTACATCTAACGGTAGTATATTCCTTAGAACAAGCGACCCAATGTCAACCAACCCAACCCTTTGGTTTGATAATGTAAGCCTCACCGTGGCGACAGTAAGCCAGCTAACAGATCTCAGCGGTGGCAATAATCATTTAACCCAATCATCTCCATCGTTAAGACCTAAACTAGTAAGTCTAACAAGTGCCAGTCGCCCACTACTCAACAACCAAAAGGCGATTGTCTTTGAGGGGTCAATGACTTCGACCCTAGCCCTCAACGCTGAACATACTCACTTCTTTGTCTATTCAGGGCGAACTGGAGACCAAGGGTCACTCTATTCCACAAGCGGATTTAACAAACCAATACAGCGAAACTCTAATTTTTGGGCTAATGAAAATCTTGTATCAGGAGGTTTGACAGGTAATTTCAACGCGTCCAATCTTGCAGTCTTTACAATGGATTACACAGCTGGAACTTATAAGGTTCATTTAAACAATGTACTACAGCCCGCTTTAGTTATTGCCTCAGCATTACCAACAGGTAATTTTGTAGTCGGAATTAGGGCTGGAGATGGGAACCTTAGTGCAGGAATCTATGAGATAATCTCATATAGTAGAATATTGACAGACTTTGAACGCCAGCAGGTTTATGGCTGGCTTAAAAATAAATATAATTTAGCTTAAAAATATGACTAAAATTCAAAACTTTTTAAATCAATTTATTCAAAAATACGAAAACAAAGCCGTTGACTTTGATAATTACTATGGACATCAATGTGTTGACCTAGCCAATCAATATCGATTAGAAATTACAGGGTTAAATCCTAATCAAGGAGTCCATCTTGGAGCCGCCGCTGAAATCTTTGAAAACCCAGAAGGATTTTTTAATTCTGCTACAAGGTATGAAAAAATAGCTAATGACTTCAATGACCCAAATCAAGTCCCTAATGCTGGTGATATTATTGTTTGGGATAGCTCAATGGGCGGAGGCTACGGACATATTGCAATTGTGATTGAAGGTAATACGGATAACTTTACCGTGCTAGAGCAAAACACTGGAAACGGAGATGGAGAAGGTCAAGATGATGTAACAAAAAAATCAACTTACGCTAACTATGCGGGCGTCCAAGGCTGGCTTAGGATACTACTAGAGGATGAAAAACTAACCCCTCAAAAGTTTCAAACCAATGAAACTAAGCAAGATCTTATTGACTACACTAATTTTAGACTAGAGTTTGACGAGGCTACTCGATCAGATATTATCCGCGACATCAATCAAGGGAACCTCAAAGATATAATTGGCAATAATGCAGGTATCCGTGGCGACTTTGCAAGGTTTAGGACAGATAATAATTACCTCACCAGTGAAAACATAGCCAACTTGGAGGGTAAGTCAAAAGCTGAAGAGTTAGTAAGGCAAAAAAACTCAATTATCCACAAATTAGAGATTGACCTAAAAAATAGCCAAGAATCTCACAGTGAGTGCAAAAATAGGGTTGAAAATCAAGCTGTTAGCATTGAAGACTTGCTTGGGAAAATAAAAAACAAACAAGGGATCATTGAAAAACAAGGTGAGATTCTTAACTCCAAACCAATGTCTTTTGATTGGGTGAAAGGAATAACAGGGCAACTATCAGTTGGCTCAATATCAAGTATAGTTACTAACATTAGTCTAGTTCTTGGGATTATTCAATCTAACCCACAATTTGCCTCAGAAAACCCGTGGCTTATTGGTATCCTAGCAGGATTAACAACTTTTGTGAGGCTTGCTAGGGAAATTATTAATCTTATTGAAAACAAAAAATAAATTATGACTAATATAACTTTACCAAAACAAACTGCATTACCTGAAGATAAAAACAAAAACATATTATTTGACGAAACCAGCCCGTGGGGCGGTGTATTCTGGATACTCGCCATCATTGCCATTACAGGGGCGATAATGTATTTCCAAGTTGCTTATGCTCAAGTTCCTACTCTATATTAGCTATCGTAGCCTTGGTTTACTGCTCACACTTAGCTATCTGTATTATACGACTGAAAATTGGGGCTGGTTTGTCGTGCTAGGACTGTTTTTAGCTCATAGCTACAGGATCTATCACAAAGAGGACGGAGGAGTCAATCACCTTCTACTTATAGCTAAGATTAATCACCTTGAATTTTACCAAAAGAAAAACCAACAAGAATTAATTACATTAATAAAAACAATAGTATGAACTGGGAACATATAACAAGCCAATTTCCTATTCTTGCAGTAGCAGGAGTAGTTGCTGTATATCTCTATTCGGAGATAGCAAGACTACAAAAAGAATTGACAATGCTTACTAGAGAATCAATCACAGCCACTATTTCTAACACAGCTGTATTGAATGAACTCAAAGAAGTAATTGAAAAAATTACTAACAAATAACTCTATGAATCCTAACAATCTAATTGACACATTTAGCCTACAAGTTAATTCAAAGAATCTACCAGTCGTAAGCTCAAACTATGGTATATACACTGAGATATATGCTCAATGTGATGTTGTTAGGTATTTAGTTGAAGAGCGAAAATCACTGGTCAACGCCAATGGCTGGGACATTAAATGTCGATTATTCAGTTCAGAAATCCGCAATCGAAACTATGCCTGGAGAATCTATCAGATCCTAAAAAATATGGATCTGGACAAAATGGTTGAAAAATATGTCAAATTGACCTCCATCTACGGTCAAGCAATGGCAAGGTATACAGATGGTAAAATAGTTTTTGACTCGCCTAATAAGTACAGAATCTATTATGATTCATTCAATCAGGAATATATCAAGTTTGAAGTTGATAATTACGGAAGCTTTGAAAATGTCAATGTCGAGGATATATCAGTCCTAAAAGACAGTGAATCAGACACAGCTTTTGCTAGAAGTCCGATTGATTCTTGTTATATTTGGGTGTTGTTGTATTTACACGCCGCAGAAATTAATAATAACCTTGTATCAGGTGGAGGGGTCGGGTCAATAGTAGCCATTTTTGAAAAAGAGATGTCCTCAATGCTTGGAGAAAGTGCAGGTGATGAAAATGACCCTAAATTGACCAAGGGGAAAAAGTTATTAGAGAATTTCAAACAACTGCTATCAAAGGGGTTATCTACCCTTACTAGTGGCAAAAGAAACCAGGCTAGTAGCCACAATGTAGCCTTCTTAGCTGGACTTAAGGAATTAAAAGAACTAGGTCAAAATAATCAAGATTTAAGCCTTGAGGTGTTGCTTAATTATGCTGAAAAGGCAATTAATCGAGGCTTTGGAGTTGTTCAAACCAGCGAAAAAGCCACTTACAGCAACGCTAAAACATTTAATTATATAAAATGGGATCTGATTGGCAAGGGTCGAGAAAATCAATTTGCTCACTTTGTAAACAGTTTTGTACTTAAAAAGTTAGGTATTGAGACTAATGAGAATCTATACTTTGAGTTTAATCAACCAAATGACCCTGATGAAATAAGTAAAAAAGAATTTGCCATTAAATCCTTAGAAACCCAAAGTAAAGCCTCTACAAACCAAGTCTATCAAGCCCAATTAATCAATGAATACCGGGAAAGTATCGGACTAGAGCCTATTGATGTAAGTTTATTTGAATCTCCAGTCGTTCAAGTCCCACCAGCCAAAGAAGGTTTTTTTTTAAATAAATTAGAAGAGTTTAGCAAGCCAGTTAAGCTAACACCTACTGAAAAAGCCCTTAAATCTAAAGCTTACAGTCGAACGGAGCGAGACAATAAGGGTAATGCCAAAGAAAAAGGGTTATTACCAAATTTTAAAAATGGGATTAAGAAGCAGTTAAATGCTGTTATAGAACAGATAAAACAAGCTAAGAGCTTAGACGAAGCAACTAAAACACTTAACCAATCATTCCCAAAATTAGAGTCCTATTACTCGATTAATACACTCAAAAAGGATCTCTACCAGTTCTTAGATCCAGTTGTTGGAGAACTTAAAACAGGTCAAGAGCAATTTGCCAAAGATGAAATACCGCAATATTTACTTGATTATGTTGATTCAATATCTGTCCAAATACTCAAGGGGACAGAGAATATAAAAAGTGTTGATGTAGAGACTCAAAGGTTAATTTTTCAAATAATTACCAACAACTACGCAAAGGGTAAGAATTTTATTACCAACAAAATATTTGAATTAGTAGATGAGTTTAGCCTTGACAGAGCGACAAATATAGCCACTACCACGGTTAATCAAGCTGTCGAAGGATCAAGAGAATTAATGTATCTTGAAGAAGGTTACAAATTTAAACGTTGGATTACCGTAAGCGATGACAAAGTCCGTGATACTCACCGTCAAAATAAAGCCCAAGGATGGGTGCCAATTGATGAGATATTTGAGTCTGGAGACTCAAGCCCTGGAACAGCTTTTAGATGTCGATGTACTGTTATCTATGCTAGGGTAATACCAAAAATTTAATTCGGAACTTACCGAAATCAGCCCTTATAAGTACTATTCTAATACAATTAATCAAAAATAATATGTTAGTAGAAAAATTTAGTAAGGATGGTAAAGCAGGTGTTAAGTTCAAGGACGCTCAGTTTGCTTGTTCTAGGAACTATAACGGATGTAATTTTGACGCCCTAGAAGTGTTCAACATTGATAATCCACCAAAGGCGTTTAACAAATCCCACAATGCAACTGTAACCCTACAGGCTGAGTTTAGCTCACCAGTTAAACCCGAAATCAACGGAAAATTATTGACATTCAAAGCGGATATAGTGTCTTACGACGCTTATATTGTTGAGAATGCTGATAAAATAACAGGTTTTAGCCCTGAATTACAGCCACTTAACAAACCAGTCAAAAACGCTGGCGGTGAAAGGTTTTATGCTCAAGGCGACTTAGGATGGCAAGGAACAGCTGTTTTATTTGGTGAAAAAGCTGGTTTTGTTGGAGTTGATAATAACTTCAAGTTAGAAAAGTTTAGCTTGAATGAAGATGTAATCATTCTTGAGGATGCAGAAGCTGAAAAAGAGACATTTAACCTTGTTTCAGATCTAAGAAACAGTCAAAGTTATTACAAAGCTGAGATAGCTAATTTATCTAAAAGACTGGATGAAAATGTTTTAGCTATTCAAGCCTTAGTCAATGCTGGCTTAGAGTTCTTCAAGAAAGACCCAGTGTCCGAAGCAGAAGCCCAGGACTTAACCAAATCAAAGGAATTAGATCAAACCCTTGCCATTGCCGAAGCAAAGGCTAAAAAACCCGCCTCTGAGGACTTTACAGCCCAAGAGTTAGAGAAGTTCAAAGTAATTGACCCAAAGTCTAGTTCGACTGTTGGAGATATCATCACGGACGCTCAAAAACAATCATTAATCAAAAAATTAAACTTTTAATATGAATAGAACAAAATATCTAATCGAGTCATTCAACAAGATTGAAGAAGCCCCAATTAACGAAACCAAAGAAGTCCTTGAAATATTTTTAAATGAAAATATTAGAGATCAAAATCACGGGGACATCTTAGTATCTTCTATTGAAGCCTGTATGATAGCAGGTCAAAAAGGGCTAAGAAATGAGTATCAAGAAATCTTTAATAAAACTCTTAACTCAAAACTAGGACTTGAAAAAGACAGCAAAAGTTATCTTGAAGTTCAAGTTTTAACTACAGAAGATCGAAAAACAGCAGAACATTTTGCACAGACCGTTCAAACTGCGACAGGTGGTAACATCCTAGGCGGTCAACTTCGCACTAACATAGCATATGTTATTGATAAATATTTCTACAACAATTCTATCCTAGCCGATGTAACAGTAATGCCATATGGTGAGGATACTGAAACTGTTACGGATGTAACTAATATTAGAGTAGCAACCGCAACCGATGAGTTGACTGGCGATGTTTACGAAGACAATGTGTCTGTAGTTGACACAATAACTCCAAGTATTAGAATATCTGACTCAATCGAAATGTCTTTGAAACTTCGTGAGGTAATGAATCCAGTAAACACAGCGACTATTATTGCAAAAATGTTAAGAACAGTCAGTAATCAGATTGAATCAATGATTATTGGGGCTGTTGGATCGGCAACTAACGGAACAAATCAATTTTACTCAATTCTCAATAATTTAGCACCTATATCAACTAATAGAGGTTCAATTACTGTAACTTTGCCAATCGCAGCAGGTGCTAGACCGTTAAATCACATTGATGCGATTAACCTTGTAGCTGGACAATTACCAATCTATTCAGCTCAAGACGCACTTAAATTTACTGTCTGTTGTAACTGGGCAACTATGAACAAGCTGATTAGAGTTGCAGATAGCACAAACCAATTCTATTATAACTTTGAAACAAAAACCTTTACAAATTTATTAACTGGTGGAACCGCTAGAATTGTTAATAACAGTTCACTACCAAATGATGTTGTTGGTATTTGGGATCTATCAGGCGTCATAGTCAAGTTAAGTAGACCGTTCCAAATACAATCAAGAATCTCAAGTTTAAGAGACAACCGATTTGAAATGGTTATTGATAGTTATGCTGATGCAACTCTATCAATGGCTTACAAAGCAATCCCACTAAAAAATGGGTTTAGAGATTTTACATTGAAAGCTGATTATAGCTTATAAGCTTACAGGTTTGGCTAGAACCTTAATCTAGCCACAGAAACAATTTAAAAATCAAATATTATGCAAGAAATATCCCTATATATTCAAGTCGTTACTCAAATTATGAATCAATTTGGCGTTCGAAATATCCAAGAGCTAGAAACAGCTTATTCTACCAATAAAGCTGAATATGACACTTACTTTCAAGGCGTCATTAAAGACAATGTACTAGGAACCTTTGGCAACTCACCTGAAGCTACAGCGACCTTTGGCAAAATCCTTGAACAGTTAAATCCAACAGTTTCAGAGGTGACTAAGGAAATAATCCCAACAGAAATAACACAAACAGCAGTAACAAGAACTAAATAATGGCACTGTTTACCGCTAGTCAATACACCACTACCCTTGGAGTTACCAATCCAATAGAGATGTCTTTTGTAGACGGGGTTTTGGTTGAAATACAGCGGTATATTGCTAGTTTGGGACTTACATTTTATACTTCTACAACAAAAACAAAAAAAAGGTTGCAAGGGCTACCAAATGGTCAATGTATCTTTGACACTTACTACTGGCAGAAAACACTATCAACGCCAGTAGTAACGATCAAGAATATATCAGACAACAGCACCCTCAAGACATTAATAGCTGATGTTGACTACTGGACATCGGCTAAACTAACAAATTCAAACGCTGTCTATCAAATAGAAACCAAAACACCTGTTTACGACAGTCAAAGACTTGAGATTGATGCTGTTTGGGGTTTTGATAGTAGCTCATCTAACAGTTACTTAGACATTGAGAACGCTATACTTGGGTATATTCAGGCTAGGTTAATGAGCTATAGATCAGCTAATAGTAATTTAGACAACGAGGGTCGAGAATTAACCTCAGAAAAAGTATTAGGCAAGATAAGTTTAAATTACGGTAGTTCATCTAGTAGTCAAGAACAGCTAAAAAGTACTTTTAACAATGTAATTAAAATGTATTTATGAGAGATATTAGCTTAATATTTAAGGAATTGCCACAATTGATGGTATCTATTCAGCAATTAGGCACAGGAACTAAAACAAGCACTTTTAGCACAGTGGCGACTAATAAAAAGTTATTTCGACAGACAATAAAGGGGGGTTATGAAACTGGTTTAGATGTTTCAATGATATTTAAGTTCTACATTTCAACCACACAAATAAATAATCTCAAAAATGGTGATAAGATAATCAACGGAACGGACGAATATAAAATAATTGAATGTGAATTAGTTGATTATTCTAGGTCAATAACACCATTCTACGAATTATTAGTTGAAAAAGTAGTTTTATAATATGTCAAAATTTGACCTTAGTTTTAGTCCAAAAGACCTTCAAAACTTCCAAGCTGTATTGGGTCAGGATGTGTCTGATCAGATTATAGCAAAGGCTATTCAGGAAACAGCTCAAAGATTTGATAACCAAATCCCAATCAATCTTAATGATTTGGTTTATTCTCAAACGCCAAGCCCAAGATACAGGAGAACTGGTAATCTATTGGGCGGTCGAACAGTAACAAAGGGTCAAAATAGTACCCTTGTAAGAGTTAATCCACAACTCAAAGGAGCTAAACGAGATTACGCAATGGCGGTCAACAATGGTACTAAAAGGGTTAAAGCAAAGCCATTCTTTACTAAAACCTTTGACCAAATTAAAGAAGCTTTACCAGGTATCCTTGATCCAATTATTAAAAATTTTATGAGAAAATAATATGACTAATCACCGCTTGAATCACAAAACTTACCTTCAGCAGTACTTACAAACACTATTATTTAATAGCTTGCCTTTACCGGTCTTTACTACTCGAAATAACAATATTACTCAGTATCCTTATATCGTGGTGTCCAGTGGTAACTTAACCCCTAATCGTGGTAATCAAAGTTTGACGGATACTGGGACTTACACACGGGGCTATGGGTACAGTATTTTTATAATCCAAAAACCAAGCGACAGTAATGCCCAAGCGGACATTGTAGAAAATAACTTTGACGAAGTAGAGAGTCTAATTATTGATTTATTTCAGTCAAGAACGGTGCGAGACTGCGTAGGAAAATCTAATCAATGGCAAGATTTGCAAATACTAGGACAGGTAACGAGTCCATACAGCGATCAAAATATCAACCTTGACGGCATATCAATAGTCAAGCGTTTTGATGTTCAAATTCAACAGGTTGAAGATTTTTAGTTCGGAACTTACCGAAACTAAGAGAATCTAGCAATATATAACCATATGCCAATAATAAAAGGACGACAAACCTATTTTGCAATCAAATCCGAAACTGTACGAGGAGTAGCCGAAACTACTCACAATAAACTCTATGCTTTTGAGTCAATCGAAACTGATCTAAAAAAGGAATATAAGGATATTCAATCAGGCTTCGGTCAACTCCATAAGCAACTAGATAAGCTAGAACTGATAAAAATGGCTGAGGGTAAAGTTGAAATGGTGATGGACGCTGATTATATAGCTGATCTCCTTAGATACATTTATGGACAGGCAACAACTGTTCAAGACGCGACTACAGGAGCTTACACTCACACATTCTCAACCCTATTAAACAGCACAGAATCACCAACCTTTACAGCTTTTCATTCAAAAGGAGACGCTGGACACAAGATAACTAATGGTTGTATGATTGAAGACTTAGAGTTTGATTTTAGCGAGTCTGGCGAGTCCAAAGTATCAATTAACTTCAAAGCGTTGAATGAAACTAATAACTCAGGTACTCCAACAATCAATTACATTAAGCCAAGTAAGATTCTACTCGGTAAATCACTAATTTCAAAAAGTGCTAATACTATTGTTGGTCTAAACTCAGGAACGCCATTTAAAATTACCAAGCTTAATATCAAGTTAAAGCGAAATATCAAATACGACGCAAGTTTCAATGCTGGCTTAAACAATGATATATTAAGCGACGGTTTTGAGGCTGAAGTTAGCTTCGACGCTATAGTTAGATCTCAAACTTTCTATAACGACTTTATAGCTGGTACTAAAAAAGCTTATCAATTTGATTGCGAAGCTCAATATCTACCACTAATAGGCACATCGCTAACTAGACGCCCTAGAATTACCTTTGATATAGCCCCTTCAATCATTGATATTAAACACTCAATCCCACTTGATGAATTTATCTCATTTAGTGCAACCATTAACCCCGAACTATCAACCTTAGACGGCTTTGGAATACGAACAATCGTACAAAATGCCATTGCAAGCTTAATTTAATCAACAATATGACTATTATCTATCAAGACAAAACCTACGAAGTAGACTTTAACCGTGTGAAATTCTCACAAGTACTCAAATTTCAAGCTCAACTTAAAAGCGGAATGACCGCCAAGCTCAACAATGAGACAAACGAAACAACAATGGAGATAACTGAGCAATACGCCCTAAAAGAGGGGTCTGTAATCACTGAATTAATAAAAATTGTATTTGCTATTGATTTTGACCTTGATGAGCTAGATACTGAAACAGGGATGGATGCTTATCAATTTATTCAAGAGTCGCCTTTTTTTATGAGATTATCAGCAACAAAGAAAAAAAATTAGTTGAAAATAATGAGTTTTTAGCTATTGTTGATTACTATTGTCACGAGATAATCTCATCTAATATAAGCCCTGATTTTTGGCTCTATACCTTGTACTGGGATAAATTAAGATTTTCTAATTATGAGGATTTACTTAATCAACCCTATCAAATAGTCAAGAAGATTCAATATTTCAACAAAGCTCAAGCCGAAGGTGAAAAGAAAAAACAAGCCCTTAAAAAATAGCTCACTATGCAGTCCTATATACTCGAAATGTTAATCAAAGCCAAAGATATGGCTTCGGGTGAGTTGCAGAAAGCCAGTCAAGCTATGAAGGCAATGGAAGGTCAGATTAAACAAGCTGCTGAACAAATGGACAATATAACCAGCGGAGCTATGCAACGAATGAATAGTGGTTTCCAAGCTGTCGGTGGAATGCTAAAAACTGGGGTTGTTGTTGGAACAATTGCCGCAGTTGGGGCTTTTGGAGTTTTGGGTAAAACAGCAATTGACAACGCTGCCAATATGGAAAAATACCGTAGTACTCTAACTACGATGTTAGGCAGCCAGCAACTGGCTAATGAAAGGCTCAAAGAATATGCAGATATTGGAGCTAAGACGCCTTTTGAATTGCCTCAAGTTGTAGCTCTTGGTAATCAATTGCAGGCTATTGGCAAATATTCAAGAAATAATGTCAATATGCTTGGAGATCTTGCAAGTGCAGCAGGGAAGCCTATCGAACAAGTTTCAGCCGCATTCTCAAAACTTGCCACTGGTCAAAAAGGAATTGCTGTTGATATGTTCCGTGATTTATCAATAACAACTGATGATTGGGTCAAAGCGACAGGTAAAGGAATAACTAAATCAGGAGAGTTAATGGCAACTACTGAGGAAATGATGGCGGTTTTACCAAAAATAATGAAAGACAAGAAGTTCACTGGGATGATGGAGGAACAGTCGCAAACTTTTCTTGGTAAAATGTCTAATTTAGCAGATGCTTGGAATCAAAAGTTGACCCAAGTTGGCGAAAAAATATTACCTGCAATTAAACCGCATTTGGATACTCTCATTGCTTTTATTTCGTCTGTAGATGTTGACTCTACTATAGAAAGTTTTACAAACCTTTATAACACACTGTTTAAAGGCGACTTTACAGGGGGTATATTTGGGTTAGAGGAAGATTCGCAGGTTGTTAGTAATCTACTTGCAATTTATAATGCGGCAAATAATACCTTCGCCTTTTTTCAAAAACTTCCAGGTACGATCCAGCCCCTAATAGACAAATTCAATGAATTTTTTGGTATATTTACTCAATCCAAAGAATTTGACTTATTCAAACAAACTTTTGACTCAGTTTACAAGGCTATTATGGACGCTATGCCGTTTATTCTTGCATTGGTAGCAATTATTGGGGTTTATCTAGCTGGGGCTGTTCAGCTTGGAATATATGCGTTTCAACAGTTATATCCAGTATTTCTTGAGCTTTGGCAAGCGGTAATCAATTTATGGAATGCTGTCCAACCCTTGGTTCTTGTATTGCTTGGATTTGCTGGAATGGTTATGGCAATTCTGTTACCTGTATTTATGATAATGATAAGCTATGTAGTCTTAGTAGCCAAAGCTTTTGGTGAAATGTTATCAGGAATAATCAATATACTTGCCGGGATCATTGATTTCATTATTGGGGTCTTTACTGGAGACTGGAAAAAAGCTTGGAAAGGTATTGAGGAAATATTTAAGGGGCTTGGTCAATTCTTTAAGGGGGCTGGAGATATGATATTAGCACCTATTACTGCTATTTTTGATGGGGTAATGAATTTTATCAAAACCTTTTCGCTTATAGAACAAGGTAAAAATATGATAGGAGGACTTATTGACGGGGTTAAGTCAATGGCTGGTCAATTTGGTGGGGCTATAGGGGATATGATCAAAAATAACATCCCTGGATTTGCTAGAGATGCCCTCAAGTCAATGCCGATAGCTGGTGATTATTTCAGAAGTATTCCAGGATTTGCCCGTGGTGGAATGATTAATACTAACGGGGATGTGATGGTAGGTGAAAATGGTCCCGAAATATTATCAGGTCTTGCGGGTCGCAGGGTAACTAATGCAGAAACCACTCAATCAATATTATCAGGTCAAAGTCAACCAAATAATCTAATAACAATTAAGATTGACTTTAAATCGTTAGTCAAACCTACGCTTGATGAACTCAATGAGATTGGACGCTTGGTATTGTTAGCACTTAAAGCCCAAGGGGTCAAAATATAGTATGTCTGATATACTAGTTAAAATAGGAACAAACCCAGCAAATCTTGCCATTTTACCACACTATATAACTAAGGGAGGTATTAGCATTGCCCAAGCCAAGAAAGTCAAGGAAAAAGAGACCGTTGGAGGTGCCTACAATATATCAGCACTAGGTAGGTCAAAAAGATTGATTACTCTTCAATATCACGATGTCAAACACCTTGATTTAGTCACTTTTCAACTCTACGATCAGACAAGGGTTTTTTGGGTAGAAATTACAGGTTTTGGATCAACCAAACTCTTTGAGGGTTATTGTTATTTCAGACTTGAGGATAGTGTAACCCCAACCGTAGCTTTTGATAACACGATTCTCTATGATTTTAACTTATATATCCGTGAACTCTAATTATGCCCTCTACTATCGCAGATTTTCAATTACCGGTTAAGACAGTAAGTCCAAATGTAAGAATTGCTGATACTTACAGCCAAAATTCTAATCAACAGTCAAATAATATTTGGCGGATTACTTGCACTTTGGCTGGTGATGGTATAAGCTCAAAGGTTCCAATCATTAGCTGGGACACTGAAGCTCTACATAAAGCGGGTCAGGTTGAATTTTCGTATAATTCTTTGAGGGTATTTGATTCTAACGGTACAAGTCCACTTGCCTTTAGCCTCGAAGCCCCAAACACGAAGTTCAATACTAGTTTGGTGATAAACTTTGGCACTGCTTGGACTGGATCAAGAACTTTCTTTTTGGAATTTGGTAACCCGGGATTATCAAAAGTATCCGAACCCCCAATTACTATCTCAAGCAACAAGATAACCGCTCGATTCTGTCCAAAACTGGATAGGAATATTTATGATCAGATTCGAGTTGGATTCAATGATAGTCGATATCTTGATCAAGGTAAAAAGATTGAATATGACCAATGGTGGGGTGGGGTCAATGCAGCCAAAGCAAATATAACTAAGGCTGATGAGGTTGGCTTTACTGGTGGAACTCTTGGAGCTACTTATGAGGTAATCAAATTCAATAAGGCTTACTTTCCAACTCAGAACTTGCTTGATGAGAATAAATCGCTAAGTTTTGGAATTAGAACAATCTTTATTGTTGCAAAGCATCTCGACAATACAAACAACACTATAATAGGTGGTAAAGCTGATGACATTGAGGTTAAAATAGAAAATAATCAAGTAATTGTTAGTAAAGTTGCAAGATTCGTGATCCATACTCACACAACAAGCCTAACGCAAAATGTAGATAACTTGATAATGGTTCAATATTCAGGGACTCAGATAATCACAAAAATAAATAGCGGTACGGCTCAAACAACCAACTTCAACGGTGGATTTGCAAATAATGTTTTGGTACTTGGAGCAAGCCTTAGCCAAATAATCACAAACAGTTCAACAGCCACCCATCACAACGGAACTATTAGAGAAGTTTTGATCTCTGATTCCGTCTTAAGCACTGTTGAAATTACTCAAATGGAACAATATTTACAGAGATTACACCAAACAGTGGGAAGTTTTACAACAACAACCACATTTAGCCTACCTGCTCTTATTCCAGCTATTACTCATACTTGCCTTAGTTATGCACCAATCACCTCGTACAGTCGAAAAGAGACATTAAAAGATTTTAGGGGGCTAGCGGATGAGTCATCAACGGTAGAATTTCAAGATATTTTTCAAAAAACTCTCTTTACCGGTATCTCACCTGAACCTTGGTCAACGCCAAATACTGGAAGCCTAAGTTTCAATGTGACTCAAGAAAGTCAAATACCTGCTAATTTTAGTTATGGTCGAAAAGTTATTGCGAGTAGTACTTCTACAACTGATAGAGTACTAATTAGAATGTTACATCCAACTACTGGAAGTAATATTAACAGTCCAGGATCATTTAATCTGACAAATCAAGTTGAACCAACGACTTATCTATCTGATGATAATGACTATATCTCGATGATGTTTTTCTGCACTGATGTAAGCAAGTTAGATTTAACCACTTGTTTTATCAGATTTGAACACTTTATTACTGCAGCTACTAAACGAGCATCTTTTGATCAGTCAATTAATACGGTTGTATCAAACCAAACGGTAAAGATTAAAATTCCAAAATCTTCGTTCATTGGGACAGGAATTTGGTCTGATATGGCTTTTGCCGTGATAATTACAAAGTGCCTACCAACAATGACGGTCGATTGTTATTATTCAAACCTAGAATTAACTAAGAATTATAAAACCGACCTAGAATTAACTAAAAATCAGGTTATTACTTTGGGTAATTCTGTTAGTTCTGATGATGAATTAACCTATTACACCTCGACAGTAAGCGAGGGTATTATCTCACAAAGAAATCTTAATAATGATGATTTTAGCCTTGATTACCAATCTTACCTTACCAAAGTAAGGACGCGAACCTTTGGAAGCTTGCCAAGTTGGCTAAAGGGTCGGGACTCTGTAACCTATATAACGGCACAGGAGGGATTATTTCCAGGTAATAATAAAAGGCTATATTTTAGCTATTTTCTCAAGAAAGTTCTTAATTTTGTGTTTTCTTGTAATCCTAACTTATACGATATTGACCTAGATTTATTAAGCCCGCAAGATACTGCAAATCTATCAGGGACGGTTGCAAGCAGTACAGATCAGTATATCACAAATTTAAATTATTTCCATATTTTAGCTACAGATACTGTTGGTGATATTATTGATAGGTTGTTAGATCCAGTCTTTGGAATTTTAACTTACAACCACCAAACAAATAAGCTTGAGGCACGCAACTTCTACAAACTATATTCTACGGGGTCAACCCTACCAGCCCCGTATATTATCCCAACAAATATGATTGAGTCTAAAGGTTACACCCAAAGCACGGGGTCAAATAAGCTATACAATCAACTATATATTCAACGATATCAAGATCAATTTTCTAATTATATTCTTAAACTGGATCAGTCAATAGGACTTAAAGCTGGTGAATTTTTAACTCGTACTATTGACATTGACAGTTACAACCAATCTGAAAAAATGGGCTACTTATCAGCTTATTCCCAAGGGTTGATAATTGGCAACTTTATAACACTGTACACTGAGCCTTATTCAAATCTACCAAGCGGTGGACAGGGTATCTATATGTACTCAAAAAAGGTAGGGTCAAAAATTGAGATTAAAATATCGAATGAAAATACCTACGATATAGATATAGAATTAGCTTTACTTGGTTCAATGATTGGCTTCTCTGTGTACAAGATACCAAATGTAATTGATAGCTTAACTCTATCCAGTGAAACTTCAATCAGAACTAATGGAGTCCACAATTACCCAATTGACAGTAAATATGCCTATATTGTGGCTGACTCTACTACTTTTGAAATGAAACCAGCGGGGTTATATCAAGAGCTAATCAATAATTTTTCATCAGAAAAAGAAATCTTTCAAGTTAAATTAATTTACGATCCAAGTGTTGAAATAGGATTGGTAGTTAGGGTTAAAAACCGTGAGGATAAAACTCTTACTTGCACAGTAATTGGAGTTGAAACCGTCAGTGAAGGCGAGAATCAAAGTCAGCTCATTACAGTACGAGAGATTTGATTTCTTGGTCTCAAAACCCTGACCAAATCATATCTAATTTCGATAGTTGGAAAATAAATGAAGAGTGCGGATTTAGTCTCGATTAGTCCACCATAATTCGATTTTAACTACCTTCCGCTTGGGAGGTATTTTTGTGACTATCTATTTCATTTATAATTGAAATATAAAACTCTGACGACTCTTGATTTTTTATTTCAGTGACTACTTTTGTGGTTTGATTATATACATATAAGTCTCTAAGAATTGTTACCAGTTGAACTTTAGCAAAGTATTTTTCTATAGTTATATTTCGATTATACATATTTTCATATTTAATTTGAATATAAAAGTTTTCTTTCCAGTCAATTATATCTTTCCGATGTTTATCAAAATATTTTGTAGAAAACATTAAAGAGTCTTTATTACCCATCTTAGAAATAAAATTTGTAATCATAGCGGCAGAATCTGAGAAACTCGGTTTATTAGAAACAGAAATCTCAATATTTTTTGCCATACCTCCGTTATTCTGGAAACAAAATTTAGAATTGTTTATAGAGATAAGATTATATATAGGTGATTTAATAATCTCTTTTTCATTTTTTTCATTAATCTCCATTAACATATAACTATTCCCAGTATTATAGTTTATAGGATCTATTACGATAAAAGCATCTGATTCAAATTCAAACTTGTTTTTTTCAAACTTGTATCTTTTTTGTAAGTCATAACTTGTTATTCCGACTGCAATTGCAGTTGCGATAGATCCAAGAGAAGCGATTAACTTATCCCAGTTATTTTCCCAAAAACTTGCGATTTGAGTCCAATCAAATATAAATACAATAAAAAACAGAAATGCAGAAAAAAATGCATACATTAGTGTTGTTTTGAACCAATTAGGATCGATTTTAATATCTTTATTGAGGAAAGTGGGTTGCGACATATATGACCATACCTGTTAATGATTATATCATGCTTGTCAATAATTAAGACCCTACTCGCAGGCAATTCCATCACCGTCACCATCTCTTTTGGCTGTGTAATTAGCATCTCCTGGTTGGAACCTTGCTAAGCCCAAAGTCTTCAAATATTTGCAAGTACCTTCGACATAACCTTGAGTTGGTTGGGTTTCTTGTTTTGGGGTTGGGGTTATATTTGTTTGTGTTGTTTGAGCTGGGGGAGTTATGATAATTGGGATTGGGTCAGGTTTTTGGGCTAATTTTTCGGGTTTGGCTTCGCTGGGAGTTTGGAAATTTTTAATTGTGGTACGAGCTTCTTTTAGTTGAGATTCAAGTTCTACTATGGTTTTTTTGGCATTTTCGAGTTCCAAGGACTGCTTCTTAAAATTAGTTTCTTTTTCGTCATTTATTTCTTTTTGTGCCGTTGCCTCTTTGTCTTTTTTGGCTATTTCTGATGCTTCTTGCTCTTTAGTTTTGACTTCGGATTTTGACTCTGCCTGTTTTGGTTCTTCTTTTTTTATCTCTGTTCGGACTGCTGTTTGACCACCACCTTTGATAGTTTCTGAGGCTAGTGCCACCATCCCAAATCCAAAAAAACCGACAATTAGGCTTACGGTCGTTAAGACTCCAGTCAAAACTTGGTTAATTGAAGGGTGTTTTTGACAGTATTTATAGACATAGTAACTCGCTACTCCAACAGAAATCCCCCAAAAAAGGTAAGAATTAAAAACTAAAACAGCTAAAAAACCTGTTAAGATTAAATATTTTTTGTATTTTTGGAGAAAAGGGGTTTTGTTTGTAGTCATATTTTGACTTACTATTACTGCTAGTTATTATATCTGTCAAAGAAAATAAGTATGAGTTACAAGATATTTAGAATTTATTAGGACTCTTTACAACCAAGAAAAAACCAAAAATAATCCAAGTATATGACCAAATCAAAACCCAAAATTGTCTTAATCCACGGCTATGGAACTGGCTTGGATGGGCTAATTATGAAGCCTGAAGCGATAGATAATGGCGGTTTCTTAGTAATGCAAGATAGGATTGATAGCGGGGAGGTAATTCTCTACGACTGGCGTATCAACAAAAAACTTAGCATTCTGGAGAGTCTGAATCCAATTGAGAATATCAAGCTATATCAAGACGATGTCGAATTAGCGCTGTCTGAGTCAAACCTTCTAAAGCTCTATAATTTCTTAGATCTTTATAACCCATCTGTTATTATATGCCATTCACTTGGCTGTCGGATGTTACTTAGTCTACTTGATAAATATATGCCTAATTCTAACCTGGGGCGGATAATCTTGATGCAAGGTGATTTTGACTCAAGTCGCCATATTCCAGATAGCCTTCTTAAGAAGAATGAGGTTTTGATTGAAAATTATTATTGTTATTGGGATCAAGCTCTTTTCTCCTCTAGTATTATCAATTATCATTTGCGAGCTGGGCAAGTTGGCTGGCGTCAAAAGAACCCGACTAGAGTCAAGGACAGAATCCAAAACAAGTTTTTCCCATTGATCAAGCTGCCCAATCTGCACTCGGCGTGTATTCGGGATAAACGGGTGTTTGAGAAGCTTGTTAAGCTCTAGATGTCGCTTAGATTTGTTTGCCTCTTCTGGATATCCTTCTCAAGTAATAGTTTTACTCCTACCAAGTTATTTAACACTTCATCATTTGTTACTCGAATTGTTCTGATTCCGATAGAATTCATAAAACTATCCCGAGCTTTATCATAATCTAATTGATTTGCGTGACTTTCTCCATCAATCTCAATAGCCAAAAGTAATTCAGAGCAATAAAAATCTAAAATATAATTGAAAACAATTTTCTGCTTAGTGAACTTATACCCTAGTAATTGCCTTCGAGTAAGTAAATTAAACCAAATATGAGATTCAGACTTAGTCATCTCTCGAGACATTTTTTTGGATCGGGGATTAAGTTTGGGGTTAGCTTTTATCAAGCCAATTGAATTTAAGATTTCAGACTTGTTGATAACCCCCGTCAGCTGGGCTGCCGACCCCTCCTCGAGGGGTATTTTTAAACTTACCTCACCTGAATATGCCCCTTGAAAAGGGGTCAGACGAAGTTTGGGGGTTAAAGCTTCGTGGGTATATTTTTTCTTAAATCGACTTAATTGCGACATAAATAGAAAGTTAATCTAAAAATCCCCCTGTTCCAGGAATAGCTCCTTCTCACCCCCAGGGTTCCAACCAAGAAAGGCTAGGTAATTAATCATAGCCTCAGGCAAAAAGCCGTTATTTAAGTAATCTTGCATATTGACATTGCCATCGCGCTTGGACATTTTTTTGTTACCTGTTGCTCCTAGGATGAATGGAAGATGAAGAAACTTTGGTAAATTATCAACCCCCCAATAATCGATAAAGCCTTGGGTGTGCATTGGGAAAGATGGGTACCATTCTTGGGAACGAATTATCATCGAGACCTCAGTTAGATGATCGTCAATAAGGTGGGCAAGGTGGTAACTCGGGAAACCATCACTCTTGAGAAAGGTTGGATCTTCTAAAAGATTAAGGTCAAATTCGGTATCGCCGAGGAGTTCATCATGGCATTTTAGAGTATTGTTTCTTTGTAATCTATATCGCAGGACTGGCTTGCGTGGATCTTGGAGAGCTGTTACTACATTAGAGTAGATTTCTTTATCTGTGTTCTTAGAGCTGGATTCTTGGTACCAGTTAATTGTTTGTTTTGTTGTTTGTTTGGTAGCTTGGATAGCCTGACGATCTTCTGGAGTAAGGTATGACCAGTAGCAGAGCTTTTTATCAAGCATTTTCTGGGCGTGTTCTTGGTAAATTGGTAATCGCTCGGATTGGATATATGGTCCATATTGACCTTGTTGGTAGATATTATATTCTTGGCTGTAAGTATCAGTTAGATCTAAGGTAATACCCTCGTCTGTTCCGAGACCTAGAGTCTCAAGTGCACCAAGAAGAGGGGTTACTGCCTCGAGATTCAGGCGGTTTTGATCAGTGTCATCTAGTCTAATATACCACTTACCTTTATTTACCATTGCCATTAACTTTGTAAAAAGGACGGTTCTAGCTGTACCTAGGTGTAGATAGCCAGTTGGGGATGGAGCTTGGCGGGTACGAAAAGTGGATTCGGTCATATGAAGAAAGTAAATTCCATCAACTAAGATTTGTCAAAAGGTGATTCTTGGGATATAATAATTCTAATTAAGAGGTAAAAACAACTTAAAAAACCTAAACAAAAATGCTATATGGAAAAGCTAAGCCATTCTCCAACAAATCAGATAAAAAGATTTAAAATACAGGATCAAAAAGTATTAAAAGTTATCCCAAACGCCATATCAATGGATCAGTTAAAAGTGTTACTTAGTCAGAGACTAAAAGATCAGACTCATAATGCTATTATACCATATCAAATACCTCCTCACCACCAAAATAAGCTTAAAACTCTTAGAGAGCGACAGCCCCAAATGGCAAATTCTGCAAGTTAGAATTGATAACTAGCTCTTTGACAAGGAGTAGAGTTTTGGTCAGGCTATTCTTTGATAAATCTAAACTAACGAAAAACTAACGAAATTTTTTGATGACTATTACCCAAGAGGACAAAAACAAAATTAATTACTTCGGTAAGATCGCCGATGGAGAAGTCGAAAAGTCTTTTGGGATATTAGATATTGACCGTAATCGCCATTTCTACCTACTTGGCAAGACTGGGATGGGTAAAAGCACAATGATGCAGAATATGTGCCTGCAAGATATCTATAATGGCAAAGGGGTCTGTTTTGTTGATCCGCACGGGGATTCAGTTGAGTATATATTAGATAAATTACCTAAGAATCGCCAACAGGACGTGATTTATTTTAACCCTGCTGATATTGATTATCCGTTTGGGCTGAATGTGTTGGAACTAGAGCGGGATGAGCAGAACTTTTTGGTGGTCTCGGGATTAATGTCGATTTTTAAGCGGATATGGTCGGGTATGTGGTCTAGTCGGATGGAATATATTCTTAATAATACCTTACTTGCACTACTGGAGCAACCAGGAAGTACCCTGCTTAGTGTGATTAAGATGTTAAGCGATGATAATTATACTAACGAAGTCGTAGCCCGAACCAAGAACCCTCTCGTGCGTAACTTCTGGGTTAAGGAATATGCTGGCTTCCATGATAAGTATCGCCAAGAGGCAGTCGCTCCGATTCTGAATAAGATTGGACAGTTCTTTAGCTCCGAAGTCATTCGCAACATCTTGGGGCAAGAGACAAGTTCTTTTAGCTTTCGGGATGTCATCGATAACAAAAAAATCCTCCTGGTCAATCTATCCAAGGGTCGCCTCGGTGAAGATAATTCTAACCTGCTAGGCTCTCTTATAGTTAATAAAATCCAACTTGCAGCCCTCGGGCGTGCAGATATTAAGGCATCTCAGAGATCTAATTTTTGTCTGTATGTTGATGAATTTCAAAACTTTACGACGGATTCCTTCGCTTCCATTCTCTCAGAAGCTCGTAAATACGGGCTAAATCTAACACTAGCTCATCAATATTTACATCAGTTAGTCGAGAGCGGGAATGAGAATGTTAAGAATGCAATTTTTGGGAATGTGGGATCTATGGCGATATTTCAATTGGGTTCGCCCGATGCTCGCGAACTTGCCTTGGAATTTGACCCAATTATTAGTAAGCAAGACCTTGTCAATCTTGATAAGGCTGAGATTGTGACTAAATTGTCAATTTTTGGACGCACCAGCCAACCATTTTTTGCTCGCACAATCGCACCGCTTTTTGATAATTTTGGTGGCAAGCGAGATTATTTCATTAAGCTATCTCGGAGTCAATATAGTCGCAGTAGGCAAGTAGTTGATAAGCAGATTACCCAGTATCTCAACGGGGGTAAAGCCCAAGGGCAGAGTACAGCTCGTCGTAAGAAGTAGTGTTAGGCTCTACACTTCTGGCAACCAAAAAAAGAGCTTGCTAATTTTGAAAATTTTGTCTATAATAAAATCCTATGTTAAAATTTGATACCCGAGCCAAAAATGCTCTTGATATAGCTCAACAAGTTGCCCAAGATCTCAATCATAATTATATTGGGTCGGATCATCTTATCTATGGAATATTGTCCCAGCCGCAAAATGACCTTCCTTTTCAGATGGCTTTTATCGATGGGTTAAGTAACGCTGAATTATTAGAAGTTATCCGTCGTGTTGGTATAGAGACGATGAAAGAACAGAGCAAAGAAAAAGATGAAGATCCTACAGCTGGTACTGTGTTCTTCCCTAAGATAACAGAAGAATTGCAAAGTTGTCTGGACAAGGCCATTCGAATTGCGGAGACTTATAATTTTAGTTATATTGGGCTTGAGCATTTAATTTTTGGTATATTAGATACCTCTAATTCCCACGGTCAAAAGCTAATGAATCTCAACGAAGAGAACAGCGGGCGGATAAAAGATATTCTCTTATCAGTCTTTGAGAATTACAAAAAAGGTGTCAAAGTCGGTGAAAAAAATCCAAAACTTCGCCCAACCAAAATCCAGTCTCAGAGCTACCTCGACTTCTTTACAATCAATCTTAACAAAAAAATTAAGCAAGACAACGGCTTCGAGTTAGTCGAACGCGAAAAAGAAATCGAGCGTATTATTCAAATCTTATCACGAAAAACCAAAAATAACCCAATCTTACTTGGGGAACCTGGAGTTGGTAAGACAGCAGCTATCGAAGGGCTAGCTAAGAGAATATTAGATAAGCAAGTTCCAGTGTGGTTGCAAGATAAGCAGCTCTTGTCTCTTGATGTGAGCTCACTTCTAGCTGGGACAATGTTTCGAGGGGAGTTTGAATCTCGGATAAAAACCATTATTGAAGAAGTAGTCGAGGCAAAAAATGTCATCTTATTTATTGATGAATTACATAGTGCAGTTGGAGCTGGAGCTGGTTCATCTGGTGGCCCTACTTTACCAGATATCCTAAAACCATATCTTGCTCGAGGTGAAGTTAGTGTAATTGGTGCGACCACAATGGAAGAGTACAGAACATTAATCAAAAAAGACAAAGCCTTCGAGCGTAGATTCCAACCAGTTAAGTTAGATGAGCCAGATCAATTTCAGGTTATTAGTATCCTGAGAGGAATTAAGCCTGGCTACGAAAACTATCATGGAGTATTATTCCCTGATGAATTAATCCCAAAGCTTGTAGATTTGGCTGCTCGATTTGTTCCAGAGAGATTTTTCCCTGATAAGGCTATTGATATATTAGATGAGTGCCTAGTTCGCTGCCGAATAGCACAGAGCAGAACAGAAACTGATGACAAGGAAAAAGAAAAGACTTGGGTCTCAATAGAGCGAGAAATCTTAGAATTAATCAAACAAAAAAACCAAGCAATCCTAGAGCAAAATTTTGAGTTATCCAGAAAGTTCGAAGATGAGCAAAAATCTCTAGAAAATCAACTCTCAGTACTTAACCAAAGTACAAAAGATTCTAAACCTAAGCCAATTGTTAGCCTAGAATTATTAGAGCACACAGTTTCAATGATTAGCAATGTCCCAGTTGTCAGGATTTCTTCTAATATCTTTACCCAAGTTAAGTACCTAGAGAATACGTTAAATAATCAAATCTACGGTCAGGCAGAGGCTAATAGTCTCGTTACCCAAGCTCTTAAGCGAGCTTATACAGGAGTCAATCCTAACAAAGGGCCGATTGCCTCTTTCTTGTTACTCGGGCCAACAGGGGTTGGTAAAACAGAATTAGTAAAGATTATCACTAAGGAGCTATATGGTAACTTAGACAAGTATTTACTCAAGCTAGATATGAGTGAATTTAGTGAAAAACATACTATTTCATCCTTGATAGGTGCTCCAGCGGGTTACGTTGGCTACGAGGATAAGCCTAGACTAACAGAATTCTTAAGAGAAAATCCCTATTCGGTAATCCTCTTTGATGAGATTGAAAAAGGTTCAAAAGATATTCTCAATATTCTCTTACAGATGCTTGAAGAAGGTCAGATTACTGATTCTAAAGGTAATATAATTTCTTGTCGCCACGCGATGATTTTTATGACTTCGAATCTCGGTCGTAACCAATTAAATAAATTTGCTTCTAAAATTGGCTTTAGTAGTCTGACCAATCAAGAAGAAATAGACTATTTAACCTTAAAGAAAAATGTAATGGACGAAGTGGAAAAAGCTATTAAGCCAGAGATTCTTGGTCGAATTACATCTAAGATCGTATTTAAACCAATTAGTATCAGTGTTCTAACTCAGATTATCCACAAAGAACTCTCTATCCTCCAAAATCACCTTCTCAAAAATGGTCGCACAATCACATTTAAAGATGACATTGTGGAGTTTATAGCTAAGCAAGCCAATACCAAGCTAGAATATGGTGCTCGCGAGGTCAAGTCTATAGTAGCTAATGTCATTCATAATCCGATAGCTGAATACCTTCTAGAAAATCAATCCAATCTCAATATGGAAATCTATATTGATAAGAGCAACCAAATCGCCGTCAAAGAAAAAAAGCTACGCCCAGCTAAAGAGTTCAAACCAACTGCTATTGATATCTCCCTAGTTTCTAAACCTGTAAAATAGGTTTCTTGGGCTTTTTTTATCGGACTTTTGGAGTGTCGTTGATTATCAATTCGTATTCTTCGGAGGCTTTTTGAATACTGTCAGTTAATCCTACATTCTCGTATTGAACTCGATCAAATAACTTTGACCACATTTGGTTAACTTTGACTACATCTGGCTTATAATAGTTTTCGGAATAGAGAGATCCAGCAGCAAAGATACGGGATTTTTGATCCCCATCCAGCTGGTTTTTTATGACATCATTATGCGCTCCAGGTAGTCCTGTTTTGGTCGCAAAGCTTTTTTGAGCCTCCGCCGTAGATAGATAATACATAAATTCTTGGGCTTTTTGATATTTGGTTTTGCCAGCTGGTGAGGTAGTTGAGTCGTTTACAAGCTTTCGGTTAAGGGAATCCATCTGGAATTGCCCAAAAGTCCGCTTGGCTTTTTCATCGAATTGGGGAATGGCAGTTACATTAAAATCAAGTCGCGGATTTTTGGTTTTTATCTTATCAGCAAACGATGAATATTGAAGAGTGTAAGCTAGGTTCCCTTGGATAAACATATCATCAGCGGCAATATTGTTATTATTCCAGCTATAACGAGAGGTAGTACTATCTGAAAAATCAGCATAAAAACGCATCGCCCTGTAGATAGGGCTACTCTGAGATACTTCGCTTCCTGTAGTATTTGGAGCTCGTGTCGCACCAGTCTCTTCTAGCATTGCGTTGGTCTCGGTCTGGTAATCATACATCTGCCCGCCAAATTGGAACATTAAGAGAGGTAGTATATCAGTATGTAGTGGAATATTACTTGTAGAAGTGCCAAGAGTCGATCGTCCGCCAGTGCCCATAGCGATAGTGGATTGAATAAATTTATCGGTACCGAGGACTTTTTTATTGAAGTAATCTACTTGTTTGGAGATCTCTTCCCATCGAGTTGGCGGAGAAGCCTGTTGATTCTGGGCAAGAATAGTCTTATTGTAATAGAGCTGTAGATTATCAATATAACTAGTAATTCCATAGACTTTATCCTTATTAATTGTCTCACGCACCGCTAGATTAGCGAAGTTTTGCTTATAATCTGTCAGAGCCTTACCTTTGAAGATCTCGATTGGTGAGAGGAATTTTTGGTAAGCTGGTAAATCATCATTAGATAGACTAAAAATATCCGGGCCAATATTTTGGGCAAGATCCTCAATGAGATCTTTGTAATACTTGTTATTACCTTCTTTGGTCAGGATATTGATATTGACATTGGCATTACCAGGAATGGCTTTGAAGGCTTGAATAGTATCTTGATAAACCTGAGAGTCAATATCGGTCTTCCACCAAATTAATTCCACTTCTGGATTAGCTATTGCTGCGGGTTTGGGCTTAGGTTGATTCAGGATAGAGAGTATAATCAGACCCAGAATTAAGACACCGCAAATGATTCCAATCAGCCAGCGATTACGATGCTCTTGGAAACTTAATTGGAGATTTTCTAACATATGCCTACATTTTAGTTTAACTTGATTAGAATGTCAAATAATTTTTGGAGCTTTCACAGCTAAAATCACACTAATAAATATCGAACACTGTAGAATAAAAGACCCAAGAAAGTAAAGTAATAGCCCAATCATTGGAAATCTACCAAAGGCATAATTAATCAGACCAAAAAATACCATAGGCATGACATACATAAAGACTAAGGCGGTCAAAGTCAACATTAGGGGAAGTCTGGCTTTTTGGAATTGGGTTTTCTGGAAATAAAGATACAAACTAAGTACAAAAGCATTGGGGAAAAGTAAATATACGGCGTAATATGAAAGCCTGTGATCGATCAATTGATAGGTAAAATTTTTGTAAGGCAATTTGAAGCTCCCAAAAAGCCACAAAAAATGATTTGTAAAACTGTAAAAGACGATGCAGATTAGAGCGATTACACAGTTGATTATAATAAGTATTTTGAGCATAAACTATTGGGTTAGTGCGAACTTAACAACAAAGGCGAACACAGTTTTTTAGCTACTCTTAGGTCTAACTTAGGTTTTATGTCAAGGTCAGTTTGAGTCGGTTTGTTGACAATCAGACTATAAAGATATTAAGGTTATACCATCCTTCTGGAATTGCCCTAATTTTTATGAATACAATAGAAACTCAAATCAGACTATTTTTGACATCGTGCCAAAGCGTCCTTGAAACAGGGCAGGCTACAGAACATAGCTACCGCAAATCTTTGGAAATTCTACTCTCAAGTCTTGACCCAAAGTTAAGTGTACTCAATGAACCAAAACGCCAAAAAGTCGGAGCCCCTGACTTTATCCTTTTTCGAGGTAGTGTTCAAATAGGATTCTTAGAGGCTAAGGATATACCAGAAAATCTCAATGACAAAAAATTTCACGACCAATTATCTCGTTATCAAGCCCTCGGGAATCTCTGCTTCACTAACAACCTAGACTGGAGATTCTATGACGGAATAACCCTTCTAGGCGAAGTCAAAATCGCTAACCTTGCCAATGGTAAAATTGTAATCATCCCAGAAAACCTCCCCTTGCTAGAGTCTCATCTACGCGAGTTCGTCGCCCGAAAAAGCTTGAGTATCAAGAGTTCTAAGCAATTAGCTGTAGTAATGGCAGGCAAAGCCAAGACAATGCGAGATATAATTGTCAGAATATTAGAACTCGATCAAGATAAGAGCCAAAATTCGGTAATCTTTAGTGAGTATGAAGCCTTCAAGGATTTGCTTATTCACGACTTGAGTATTAACAAGTTTGCTGATATTTACTCGCAGACGATTACTTACGGACTCTTTACGGCGAGATTTTATGATACTTCGCTGGAGACTTTTTCGCGAGCTGAGGCGGCAAATAATTTACCAAAATCCAATCCATTTCTGCGAAAGCTCTTTGATAATATTGCGGGTATTGATCTAGATGAGCGTTTTGCCTGGGTGGTTGATAACTTGGTGGATGCCTTTGCCCACTCAGATGTTAAGTCGCTTATGAATGACTTCGGTAAGGCGACTGCGATGAGCGATCCTGTGCTACATTTTTATGAGACATTTCTTGGTGAGTACGACCCCAAGTCGCGTAAATCCACAGGGGTTTATTATACTCCCGACCCAGTTGTCAAGTTCATCGTCAAGAGCGTCGATGAAATCCTCCAAAAAGACTTCAACCTGCCAATGGGACTAGCCGATAACTCCAAAATCCAGCGTGAAATTACCAAAGATCAAGCCATTAGTCAATTAAACTCCCGCACAGAAACCAAAGCCAACAATCACAAAAAATATTTCGAAGATTATCACCGAGTTCAGATCCTAGATCCAGCCACTGGGACAGGAACCTTCCTCTTAGAAGTATTTAAGCAAATTCACAGTAAATACACTAATATGGCGGGCATCTGGCAAAGCTACGCCCAAAAAGACTTATTGCCTCGTGTTCACGGCTTTGAGCTTCTTATGGCATCTTACTCAATGGCTCATCTCAAGCTAAGTATGTATCTGGCAACCACTGGTGTTAGACTCAAGGATACGGACAGGCTATCGGTCTATCTCACTAATTCGTTAGAAGAGGGGGAAACTGTCAGGCGAGATATCTTCAGCAAGTGGCTCAATGACGAATCCCACCAAGCCTCCAAAATCAAAAATAATAATCCAGTAATGGTAATTATCGGTAACCCACCATATTCTGTTAGCTCTAGTAATAAAAGCAATTGGATAGAAGCTTTGATACAAGATTATAAAAAAGGGTTAAATGAGAAAAATATTCAACCACTTTCGGATGATTATATCAAGTTTATTCGATTTGGGCATCATTTTGTGAGTAAAAATCAAGAAGGGATACTTGCTTATATTTCTAATAATTCATTCCTGGAAGGTATAATTCATCGAAAAATGCGCGAAGAGCTTCTAAAAGAGTTCGATTCTATCTACATAATTGATTTACACGGCAACTCTAAGAAAAAAGAGGTCTCACCAGATGGGTCAAAAGATGAAAATGTCTTCGATATTCAACAAGGCGTCTCAATCAATATCTTCGTCAAAACAGGCAAGAAAAAAACGGGAGATTTAGCTAAGATCTTTCACTTTGATATATTTGGTAAAAGGGAAGCCAAGTATGAAACCTTACGAGATAACACTGTAAAAACATTGCAATTCACAGAATTAAAACCCGATGATAAATATCATTTTTTTGTACCAAAAGACTTTGGTGAGCAACTAGAATATGAAAAAGGTATTAAATTAAATGAGTTGTTTAGCCAATATTCAGCAGGACTGGAAACAGGAGATGATAAACAAAAAGTTAACTTTATTAAATCACTGAATAATCAAATTCCAATCCAATACAAACCTTTTGATACTCGGTATCTAATTTATGATGTAAATAAGCTTAGAAGACCTAGTTATGATATAATGAAAAATTATATAAATAAGTTAAATTTTGGTTTTATAATGAGAAGGACAGCTGAAAATACTGTTGATTGGCAACAAATTTTTATTACTAAATTTATAAGCGATGCTAATACATTATCTGCTCGAACATCGACTTTTCCACTTTACATCTACCCTGATGATTCAGACTACAATCTTCTTCAAGAGAGTCATAAACCCAAACCGAACTTTGATAAGGTCTTGATCAAGCAGATTGAGGGGCAACTTGGAATGGTTTTGGACTGGGAGGCTGGGATTGAGGATTCTTATCGGGAGACTCAGGGCGAAGTGTTCTCGCCAGTGGACTTACTCGATTATATATACGCCGCTCTTCATAGCCCGAGTTACAGAGTCAAATATAAAGAATTTCTTAAGATTGACTTTCCAAGAGTCTCTTTCAATGTTAAGCAGGATAAGTTTTGGGCTATGGTCCAGATTGGGAAAACACTTAGACAATTACACCTTATGGAAGGGGTTAATCCTACACACTTAACTACTAGTTATCCTATGGCGGGTAATAATATCGTGGACAAGATAGAATATCGGGATAATCAAGTATTTATTAATAGTTCCCAATACTTCGGTAATGTGCCAAGTGGGGTCTGGGAATTCTACATTGGTGGATACCAGCCAGCCCAAAAGTGGCTAAAAGATCGTAAGAATAAGGAACTAGACTATAACGAAATCATCCATTACCAAAAAATTATCTATGTACTTAGCAAGACTCGCGAGCTGATGAAGCTCATTTAGCCCTGTGAAAACAATTCAATAAATTCTTGTATGAAGTAGAGCTTACGCCCGTTAATCATCCGTGACTCCATCTTGACAGTTAGATTGGCGACGGGTTCTTTCATGATTATTTGATTAGCCTTGGACTAAGATCATACTAACCATATCTTGGAATTGTTTATTTTTGAGAGATTTATTTTGGATAGACTTTATGGCGTGAAGGACAGTTGGGTGTTTTCGCCCTCCGATAAGCTGCCCAACCTTAGTTGTACTTAATCCGTATTTTTTTATTAGAGAATACATTATGATTTGGCGGGCTAGAGCTGTGTTTTTATCCCGTTTTTTTGACATGACTTCTTCTTTGGAGACGTGGAGCTTAATTGCAATTATTTCGAAGATTTTATTGTAATCCGTATGCCTAGATCCTCGAAGTTCTACTTTGGCACGCTTACTTAACTTAATTGGGTTATTGGCTGCAAGGACTGGTAACTGACTTAAGACCTGATTATGCTCAATAAGACTTGTAGGATTGTAAGTAAATTGCATTGAACCTTGATTGATAATTCCGATATAAGGAGATAGAATCTTAGTCATAAAGATCTCATCGATAGCTAAGTCAGGTTGGAATGTACAACGAGCTTTTATCTGATTAAGGACACCTTCTAAATCCCGAATATTTGTTTGGATATTTTCAGCCAGGAGATGAATATACTTGTCATTGAGAGCGATACCAAGTGTCTGGAGCTTATGTTGGATAATGGCAATTCGATCTTCGGTGGTTGGTTGCCCAAGGTCTAGAACAACCCCAGATTCAAAACGGCTAATCAAACGATCCTGGAATCCACTAAGCTGTTTTGGGCTGCGATCAGAGGTAAAAATAATTTGTTTGTTTTGTTGATGTAATTCGTTAAAGGTGTGAAATAAAACTTCTTGGGTAGAAACTTTATTAGTAATAAATTGAATGTCGTCTATCAGAAGTATATCCACTGAGCGATAATATTCGTGGAATTCGTTACCTCGACCTTTTTGCATGCAGGCAGTGTAGTGATTAAGAAAAGTTTCGGAGGTCGTATATCTAATATTATAATTAGGATAGACTTCTAAAACCTTATGTCCAATTGCTTGAAGAAGATGAGTTTTACCAAGCCCAGTGGAAGAATGGATAAATACAGGATTGTACAATTGCCCTGGTTTTTTTATGATGGCGTGAGCTACGCTTATAGCTAACTCGTTATAAGTAGTCGAAATCAAATTTTCAAAGGTGAGCTTGGAGTTAAGATTATGAATATTTTGCTTAGGGAGAACTGAATAGGTAATTAAGGGCTGGATATCTTGGTCAGAATTAACGATTAGATCCTGGGAAGAGACTCCTGAGTCATGCATTTTTGATTTAGTATAACCTCGATTATAGTTTTGCTGCTCTGATTTTTCTTTTACTTGACCCTTTGTGTCTTGGCTGCTTTGGCTAGCTATTAGAGCCTCTACAAATTTATCTTGATCATATAGTTCGTCTTCAGTTGGTTCTTTGATAATAAAGTCAATCTGGGTAACTTTAGGATAGTACTTATTGAGAGAGGTCAAAAGGTCTTCCTTGTATTTTTTTTCGATACGCTCTTTATTGAATTTTGAAGGGACTTCTAAGATGGCGTTCTTACCAAGATTGGTGGTTTTTACAAAATTGACTCGACTCAACCACGCTTGATACTGACTCAAGGAAATCTTGAGTTTGAGGTCGTCTTGGACACAGTTCCAATAAGCGTTTATGACTGTCATTATGCGAAATTTGTCGGTTGTTTTTTTGAAAAGTTTTTTTTGGAGTAATAGGGCTAGTATTAGAAATCAAAAAATATGATAACTTAGATGAGAAGTGTCTATTTATCGGCTCTATTAAAAAGCTAGTAAAGAAATAATTGTCTGTCAACTATCAGTTTTATCAAGAGAACTCGGAGTTGCAAAGCGTTGTTAACCACATAAGTTTGATTAGAATCAACTAAATAACCCCTGTCAAAAAAATTTTAAGCCGAAGAATCTAACTAAGTCATAAGTTCTAGTAATCCAATATCACTTAGTTTATACAATTTCGTGACAATTTCTTGACAGCTTCACAGTAGCTTATTATAATTAAGCTGTATGCCACAAGACGAATTTCAACCTCAAAAAAATCTTTTACTACAAAGGCTTCAACAAGCTACTATGATTACAGCAACAACATTAGGTTTATCTGCAATAATGTATATGCCAACTCCAGCTGCTTTTGCGCAAGAAATAGATTCAGATCCTAAACCTCCGAGAATGGAAATGAAAGCTAAAATGAACTTACCGACTAATCCTCAAGAGCTTGCCAAATTACTTTTAAACACTAGTAGAATTGAAACCGTCTCAGAATTTAATGATTTGATAGATTTTAGGACAGTTACATTAGAAAATGGTGATAAATATGTATTTGGAGATATGAAAGATTTAGATCGAGTTTTAGGAATCCTGTCAAAAAAATATACATTAGAAATTAAAGGGGCTAATCTAGCAACTCGGCTAGGGTCAGCTCCCGACAAAATATGGAAAGATATCAAAGGTGGTTTATTTCCTGAAATGATGGCTGAAGAAGGTGTGAGATCAGTTGTATTTATAAAATTGACACCAAATAGTACTACTAACTCTGCTAAGTAATAATCTAAAACAAAAAGTTTAAGTAGTTAAAATATACTTGTAAAAACACTCTTTTGAGTCTAATCTAAATTAATTATCTAGGTTATAACTTGTCAGGAGTGTTTTTTTGTTGTATGGGTTAGCTTGTTTTAATACCTATAACACTTAATTTATGCAATCTTTTATTCGAAACACAATTTCAAAGACTACCAAAATTCTACTGACAACATCCATTCTAAGTTTAACTATTATTTGCTCTGGAATTAATGCTTATGCCGAGGATTCAAATCTATTCAAAATAATCTCAGAAGATAGCCAATTCTCAATACTCAAAGAAGCTATTCAAAAAATTGGGCTAGAGTCAAATTTATCCAAGGCCGATGGTGATAAATATACAATCTTAGCACCTAATAACCAAGCCTTCGAAAAATTACCAAAGCCTATCTTAGAAAACTTGCTGAAGGAAGAGAGTAAAGATTCTTTATCTAAGTTGCTAAATTATCACCTTTTAAGCGGAGTTGTAAACGGAGTACAGATTGTCTCTAGCAAAACAGTAAAGACACTTGAAGGGTCAGAACTCAATATCAAACTAACAAGCTCTCAAATACTACTTAACGATAAAGTTAACCTATCAAAAATTGATATCAAAGCAAGCAATGGAGTCCTTCATATTATTGATGAAGTTTTAACCCCTGGTAGTATTAATGTTGAAGCTCTTGGTGGGGCAGCTGCTTCAAACAACTCACAAATGTCCCAAAACAGTCAATCTACTCAATCCAATCAATCCAATCAATCCAATTCTATGTCTCAGACAAGTGCTAGTGAAAATTCTACCGAAGCCTCCCCTGCAACTACAGAGACACCTAGAACAGGTGCTAGTTTTGTAGTCTCAACTACTGTTCTAATTATGAGTCTAATTGGAGCTGGTCTTAGATTCATAATCCGACCCGTACGAGTCAAAAATGATTAGCTGTCATAACTAGATTTATTCTAGTTTTTTTCTTGATTTAGGTCTGTCTGACTAGTTCTAATAATTGTACAGTGTTAATTCCCGACTTGCCAAAACTTAAAATTTTGTTAATGGCTAGTTATGTGTTAAAAATATCTAATATCTAAAATATAAAAATAATATATTATTATTAACCATACAATTATGAATAACAATCTAAACAAAGGAGCTGCGGGAGCTAAAAACCTAATGGGAGAATTTTTTGAATTTATGAAGCAATTCGGTGTTATCGGTTTAGCGATCGGTATTATCGTTGGTAGTGCAGTAAAAGACTATGTAGACGCTATCGTTAAGACAGTTGTGGATCCGTTAGTAAAAAGCATCTTAGCTTTAGTAAAGTTTAGCCCAGATGGCAAATTAGACTTAATTACAACAACAGTCACAGACAAGGTTACCAAAGTTCAAAGTTCTGTTACGCAGTCCATAGAATACGGAACACTGATCTCTGAGACAATTAGTTTTGTAGTTTTGATGTTAATTGTATTCATTGCAGTTAAGTTCTTCATCTCTAAGTTTATGCACGAAAGTGACCAGAAAAATATAGGTGTAAAATAAGTTTATATCTCTCAATTTTAGTCAACAAAAAGCTCCCATTATTGGGGGCTAATTAGGTTAGTTCTGAGAACTATTTTTTAACCGCTTCTTTAAGGGTTTTTCCTACTTTAAATCCTACGGACTTTGAAGCTGGGATATCCATTTTTTGGGCTGTTTTTGGATTAATACCAATTCTTGGCTGTCTTGTAACAACTTTGAATAGTCCAAAACCGGTTAGGTTAACGCTGAATCCAGAAGTTAGCTTTTCTGTTACTAGATCAATGAAGCCATTAAGGAATTTTTCTACTTGTGATTTTGATACTCCTAGGTTGTTGGCTAGTTCGTCAATAAATTCTGTTCTGTTTAGTTTTTTTGGGATAGACATAATCTTTTTTTAAAATTGATTTAAACATACAATCTCTAAGAAAAATAAAATTGTCAAATATTAATTCAAAACCAACAAACAAAAAACTCAGACTTTTATTGATTAAATAAGTATTGCGACACAAGAATAACCTAAATATTAGATAAGCAATTGCCAGAATTATTTTTTTGATAAAAACTTTAGTTAAATACATCCCTCTTGTCTGAATTTTATGAATATTAAACCAATTTTTCGACTTCTAAAAAAAATCCTAGGTGCCAATCTTACTAATGCAATCCGCCCAATAGGACACGGTCTAAAGGCAGTTGTAGCCAGTCTTTTCTTTGGACTACCTGCTCGAAAGCTCAAAATCATTGCTATCACTGGGACTAAGGGCAAAACTAGTAGTACAATTTTTTTGGGTAGATTACTTAACCAGCTCGGGCTCAAGAGTGGTTACCTATCTACTGCCGTAATCAATTCTATTGGAGAGCAATCTGGCGAGATTATTAATCCCTACAAGATGACAAGTATCGATGCTGTCTATCTCCAAAAAGAGCTTTCACAAATGGTAAAAAATGGGTGTAAATATGCCGTTATTGAATTGTCTAGTGAAGGACTAAGGCAGAACCGTCACTTTGGACTAGGTAAATTCATCGGTGGTATATTTCTAAATATTTATCCTGAGCATTTAGATTCTCACGGTGGCTTCGAGAATTACCGCTTAGCCAAATCCATTTTGTTCAAAAACCTAGCCAAAGAGGCTTTTTACATAGCTAATGGAGAAAGTGAGCAATTAGAGCATAGTCGCTATATGTTTAAGCAAATCCCAGTTGAGGTAGCCAAAACCGTTAAGGATTATTATGTTAGTCAAGTGCGTGACTATAAGATTATAGAGGAGGAGAATTCAATCTTCAGAGAACTAAGTATCGATAATCACATTATAAAAACAGGTTTTGTGGTCAACTTTGAGATATCTAATCTTGTATTTGTACTTAAAGCCTTGATGCAAATTGATAAAAAACTCTATTATAAAGCTCTGGAATTAAAAAATATGGAATTTTTGGGTAACTTACCAGGGAGGATGCAATGGGTCATCTGGGATAACCATCTTATTGGATAACTACACACTAATGCCTAGACAAAAAGCAATTTGTTTTCTAAGAGAATTAGTACTTTGAACCTGGTTACATTTTATATCAGTCAAAGCTTACTCATTCACCAAAAAATAAATTATGCCAAACAATATCTTCAAACAACTAGCAGCCCTGGCATTAACTGGCTTCATTTTACTCTCAGTACTAATCGGAGCGCAGGTCAATGTTTCTGCCCAAGATTCTATTGACCCTGACTATGCAGGTGCCAAATGTCCTATCGGTCAAATCCGTATTAATAACAAATGTTTTTGCAATCCTAACGCCCCAACTTTTAAGGCTTGTATCAAAAAACAGCTCCAAGATGTTAAAAATCAAAATTTTATCAACGCAATTTTAGAATCAGTGGGAGATAACTTTATCCCTGGAGGTCTTATCATTCATACAGTTAATATTGGCGGAGTTGATTACCTGGATGTCAACTTGAGTGTAGCAAAACCCATAATCTATGTAGGTCAAGATAACAATTTACTTGTCGAAAACATAAGACTTAAAGATGGTCAGGGACAATTAGTTGTTGCAAGTTTCATCCAGACCACAGTCGTTATTACGACACCTTCAGGGCGAAAAATCAGTCTAAAAGTAGTTGCCGATAACGCAGGAAGCTATAATATCAATCTTAGTCCCAAGTTAAAAGGCTTAATTCAGCAATCAGCATTTGTGAATCCATTTGGTTCAGTTGAAGCTCAGGTAGCCGAAAATGTGCAATATACTCTTCTTAGCGGAGATCTACGAGACTTAGACCAACTTGGAGATTTTTCTGCTTATGCAACTGTAGTTAATGGAGGTAAGCAAGTATCTTCAAGATCGGTAAGCTGGAAAACCATTCAAGATCCTGGTCTAGTTGGGACTGTGGTCAACACTGTCAATACAGCTGTCACCAATACAGTTAAGCCTGTAACTAATATGACTAAACCCGTTGTTGATGTACTCTCACGAACAGGTATCAATAGTTCTATGCTTTTGGCTGGAATCGCCATGGTTATCACTGGGGCTATAACTTATTCAGTCGTAACTCGTCGAGGAGCTTAATAAGATACAACCTTAATTCAGATTTTGACCTTCAGTTTTTCTGGAGGTTTTTTCTCGGGCGAGATTTAGGCGAGTTTATAATTCGCTGTAGTAACTATATCTTTTTTTGAATTGCTTTTCTAGGAATGGGATATTAATATCTCTATAATCATAGATAACTTGCTCATTCTTGGTTCTTTGGATTCGTCCGATATACTGAATTAATTTACCCTCAAAGCTAAACGGATAAACCAAAAATAAACAATCCAGATTACTAATATCCACCCCCTCACCCATCAACTGCCCAGTAGCGATTAACACATCAAAGTCGTCTTTACGGACTTGAGTAAGCTTTTTGTTACGCAGGGTTTTGTTGTCATCACCTGTTAGGGGTATAACATCACAGAAGTACCGAAGATAAAGATTGAGTAATTCGACATGGTCTTTTCGCTCTGTCAAAACCAAGATTTTTTTACCATTTTTTACTTCTTTTAGAACGTCTTTGACTATCATTTGATTACGAGTTGCATCACATATTACCACTTTATTCAATAATTCGAAGGTGTCTTGAGTATAGTCAAATGGGATATGAAGAGTGGTTTCGCGAATATGAATTCTTGGCTTGGGGCGAGATCCGCCATAATGTTCATCGGTGAAGGGGTTGATTGTGATAATTATTTGACCAACCTTGGTAAAAATCATCTTTTCATCGTTATTCTTTCGCTGGGGCGTTGCTGTTAACCCATACATATAAAAAGGATTAAACTTTTCAATTACCTGCCCAAAGGTATTAGCTGGGATATGATGACATTCATCAACAATAACTAACCCAAATTGCTTTGCTATCTCAGGCAGCTCATCGAGCATGGTATATAATGTCTGGATAGTGGCTACGGTTAGTTTTTCTCCCCACTTTTTTTTGCCACTACCGACTATGCCGATATCTTTTTTTTCTATTCCCAAAAAACTTACAGCCCGTTCAACCCACTGATCCAGAAGCTCTTTTCGGTGAACTAATATCAAGGTTGGCTGTTTACATCTAGCTACTAATTCCAATCCCATAACGGTTTTGCCGCTTCCAGGAGGGGCTACAATAACTCCAAAATGATATTTAGAAATCCGAGTAAGAGCCTCAGATTGGTATTTACGCAGTTCTATACTAGACTCATAATTAATCTCTGAGTATTTTATCCGATTATCAATTAACTCAAATTCCAGCCCAAGGTGTTGACAATACTTCAGTAACTCACCAAGAAATCCCCGTGGTAAATAATAATAAAAAGTATCGTATTCGTAGAGGATAAACTCAGGCGGGGTCTTCCAAGTACTTTTACCAAGGCGTTGCAACATTAGATATTGACTATTGGCAATTGTTAATTGAGTCTGGATCCATTGCCATAATTCAGTTGAGACAGCTGCCTTGGGGATTTTTATACGATTTTCAAGGGTGATTATTAATTTGGTTTCGCCAGGCTCACTGATAATTTTTTCATCCGCCATTGATAAAAAGTGTTCAAAGTTAGAGTTTTGATTAATTTTAGTTGAGCTTATTTTTGGCATAGGCTAGTATCTTTCTTTTGGTTTACCAAGTCTTGCTCCATCTAGATTATCAAAAGTTGCTAAGTGTTTAATCCAAGCTACTTCCACGAAACCAGTTTCCCCGTTTCGATTTTTGGCAATAATAATTTCGGCTTTGCCAGCTTGATCGGGCTTCTCTTGGGCTAGATTCTTATTATAGTAATCTTCTCGATGTATAAATAGCACAATGTCGGCATCTTGTTCAATACTCCCAGATTCACGCAGATCGGATAGCATAGGTCTTTTGTCATCGCGTTGCTCTACTTTTCGCGATAGTTGGCTAAGGGCGATAATTGGGACATTGAGATCTTTAGCTAGGACTTTTAGGTTTCGGCTTATATCTGAGACTTCTTGGACTCGATTACCAGCATAGACTTTGTCATTTCCCCCACCCATTAATTGAAGATAATCGATAATAATCAATCCAATATCTTGGCGTTGCTTAAGCCTTCTAGCCTTGGAGCGGATTTCAAGAACCGATGCAGTAGCTGTGTCATCTACCCAGATTGGCAGTTCTGAGATAGTGGCAACAGCCTTACCCATTTTGTCATATTCTCGGGCTTGGGTAGTAGTATCAAGTTCTCCTGATCGTATCTTGCGAAAGTCGATTTGGGACTCAGCCGCAATTAGTCGCTCGCATAATTGATCAGATGACATTTCTAAGCTAAAATAAGCTACCCCTCGTCCTTGTTTGGCTGTCTTGAGGGCGAGAGCAAGTGACATAGCGGTTTTTCCCATAGAGGGACGGCAGGCAAGGATAATCAAGTCAGAGTTATGTAAGCCGCCAAGCTTATGATCCAAGTCATAAAAATTAGTCTTAATCCCGTTATATTCACTAGGGTCGGTATGAATTAGGTCAATTTTGGTTAGAGTTTCGTGAGCAATATCACCGATCTTAATAAAGTTCTTTTCGCTGTTTCCCATTGTTAATTGGAATAATCTTTGTTGAGCTATATCAAGGATGGCTTCTGGGTCCTTGTCCTCGCGAAACGCCATTAATTTGAGTTCCTCACCGCTTGAGATAATCCCTCTTAAGATATATTTTTGCCTAATAAGTCTGGCGGTATCCCCAGGATTAGATAGGAGGCTGGCGTAGATGAGGAGTTCATCAAGATATTCTTTAGTTACTCGATTTGCCAGGCTTTTTGGGTCGCGTTTTTTGTCATCTTTGACTTTTTTGATTTGGTCTAGGATTTGGATAGTATCGATTGATTGCTGCCTCTGGTAGAGTTCTACCATAATTTGGTAGATGATTTGATGCATCGGCTCAAAAAAGTGCTGACTCTGCAGTTTGTCCACGATAGAATCAAGAAGGTTCTGGGCGAGGTTTCCAGATATGAGAATACTACCGAGTAGGGCTTTTTCGGCATTGATATCCGAGGGCAATATCGCGGAGAATGGAGTAGTCAATTGATTATCGCTAGAAGAAGACATATTGAGGATGATTAGTAAAGCCTATAATAGTAACACTTTTTTGACAAGGGTCTTGATTTGGGTAACAAAAAAACCACCTTTAGGGTGATTGTTAATGGTACGGCTATTGCTTACTTTCCCCAGAATCTGCATTCTAGTATCATCAGCGGTAATATGTTTCAAGACTCTGTTCGGATGGGAAGAGTTGGGGCCACATTCCTTGAATAACCATATCTATATAATAAAATAAAATTTTAGAGTTGTCAACTAATAAGTTCTGGTGATTACCTATAAGTTGATTCTAATCAAAAGAAGTCGGTATTAATTTTTATAAACTATTATTAAGATTATGCCATTTTGTTCGCCATTGTTGGATTTTTTTGTGATTACCTGATTGCAAGACTGGTGGAATACTCATTTCTTGCCAAATCGTTGGGCGGGTGTATTGCGGGTGTTCTAATTGGGGTAAGAACTTAGAGACCCAGGTATTATCGTTGAATAAGACAGGTTTTTCGGGCTTTGGCATACGGATGCTGGAGTTAGCAGGGGATTTGCCTAGGTTATTCTTGCCAATAATATATTCAGCTTGTTCGTTATATTCATTAAGCCCCGAGGAGAAAGAATCGTGCGTAACCGATGTCGTCTTAGTAATGAACCCTGGTACAAGCCTTGCAATACCCTCGATCATTGCCATAGCTGGGATTTCACCCCCATTAGTCACGAAGTTCCCAACAGATAATTCTAAGTCCACCATCTCACTAACCCTAGAATCGAATCCTTCATAGCGACCACACAAGATATTCAGCTCATCGAAGTTAGTTGCCAACCACTCACAGACTTGCTGGGTCATTGGATAGCCTCGCGGCGTCATCATAATTGTGGCTTTGGTAATTGGTTTATCTGTAAGTTGAGAATCCTTAACTAGCTTTTCGAATTTGGCGTTGTTGGGGAGCACTCGCTTGTGATAATTCATTAATTTCTGGACATCTTCAGTCTCGGGGAGTTGATTGATAAAGTCTTGGAGCTGGATTGTCTCAGGGTCTGCTTTTTGGATTTGGTTATATAGTGGGGAGACAGCTTGGTATTCTAGTAAGGATTGATAGATAGGTTCCCCCATAAGCACCATCCCAGATCCCCCACCAAAAGGCTTATCATCCACCTGCTTATATTTGCCCACTCCGAACTTATCCCGCCAGTTGACTAGATCTAGAGTGAGGATATCTTTGGCGATGCCACGGGCAATTAGACTAACCGAGGTAAAAGAGGTGAACAAGTCAGGGTGCAAGGTAAATAATCGGAATTTCATAAAAAAATTAAATAGGGATTGGTGGTATATGCATCAATTAAACCACAAAGCTAATCAACTGTCAATCCAGTTTAACCAGGACAACAAAAAGCCCCCAGTGGCGTATAGGGGTGATTTTTTAGATGGGTAAGTTTTTTTTAGTTGCTACCTGGTGCCGTTGGCGAAGTTGGACTTGTTTCTGTGACAGGGGCTTCTCCAACATTAATTTCACGACGAGGTTGGGCTGGTGTTGTAGGGATGGCTGGTTGAGTTGGAGGGTTCAAACTGGGAGGTTGGGGGGTTAAAGTTGGTGTACTAGGTTGGGCTGGCTTCGTTGGTTCTACAGCTGGACTTGTTGTTGGAGCAAGATTGCTAAAGTTAGTTGGGATAGTTGGCGCAGCAACTGGGGTTGCGCTTGGGTTAGGGTTGTTATTAGGTTGAGACGGGGTAGCTACAGGTTGGTTAACAGGTGGGACTCCTAACCCAGGAGGAGTCACGGGAACTGGGATTATAACTGGAGGTGTACTATTTCCGAGTGGATTAAGAACCGAAGAAGGGGCACCCATGCCTGGAGCTGGAATAACTGGTGCAATAGGCACTACTACTCCGTCAAATCCAATTTTTGGTGTAATGACTGGTCTAGCTGGCGTATTGGTTATAGTGACTTTTTGGTTAACTTTTTCATTTTTTGTTGCTACCGCTCCGCCGATTGCTAAGTTCCAAGTTTTTTTATTAGTTCCAATTCCTAGCTCCTCTGTTTGGAATTTCTGACATTGGAAGCCAAGTTTGGTTAGGGATTCTAATTGAGCAACCGCCTCAGATTCTGTTAGATTACTAATTGAGAATGATAGTCCATAACTTACACCTGATGATTCTGAAGTCTTGTCGCTTTTGGTTGTTGTTTCAATTGAACCGTTTGCTAAGGTTTTTGATGTTACAGAACCTCGTTCAATTACTTGACTTGATGAACTACCGAATCCAGGAGTAAATCCTAAGTTAACAGTATCTTTATACTTAGACTCATACGAAACCAGTTGGTTATTAATCTGCATAAATCTTAAAGCTGTACGGAAGTTAGCTCTCTCACTAGGCGTCGCATTGAATAAATTTTTGTAGATATCAGTCACTAAAACACCTCCGAATAAGAGACCTTGATTATCAGGGTTTCGAGACTCTTTATGTAAGGCTAATAATTCGCTTCCGTCTGTTGCACCTGTAAGGATACTTTCAATCTTAGATTTGGTAGCACCTTGAATTCTTAAGTTCTCTGTAGATTTTATGAGAGATTCTGATGTCCTCATAACTTGATCTAAAGTACGTCCATTGGGTCGGACTAATGCTAGACCAGGGTTATTTTTTGGTTGTAATGGTAATCCCGTTAGACAGATACTACCGATGAAACATTGATTTTCTTTTTTGATTGATAGACTCCCACTTGCTGCTTCATTCCATTGTCCACAACCAGGGTCAAAGAATAATGTAATACCATCCTTTACGAATCGGATACCTTGACTGTTAGGATTAATAACTTCCACCCATTCGCTCTTTCCTTGTAAGTAACCATTAGATAATGTAGCTCCTGGGACACCAACTAAGTTCTTTATATATTTAACTTTTCGTCCGTTGACAGTTGCATCTATAGTTACATCGCTTTTTTGGACTTGGCCGACTTCCCAACCTGGAAATAGGGCTTGCAAGCTTGCAACATCACCAGCGCTAATACCTCGGTTATGGATATCTCTAAGAGTATTAATGGCAGCTGGAGAGTTCTTGCTATCGGTCATTGCTCGGATAGCTGAGCGGGTAATATCCCCAACGCTTTTACCAGTTCCTTCGAATTGGTTTAAGAAGTTAGCATTCTTAATAGCCTCTGTACCATTGTTTTCAAGTGCTTTTGTTAACTGTGTTGATTCTTCTTGTGATAGAGTTACTCCAGCAAAGTCAATTAAGGCAGCGTTTTTAGCCATTTTTTCAACCACTGCTTGGGTTTGTGCAGTAGAAAGGTTCTGACCTTGCGATCCTCCGATAGGTCCAACGAAAGTTTTACCTTTAGTAATTCTAATTAGGGCTGGGATACGACCTGCAATGGCACGAGCTTCTTCTTGAGTAACTGTAATACCAGACTTTTTTAATGCCTGCATAACCATAACTTCTGTAGAGTTTTGGACACTACCATTTTTTGACAAAATACCGACAATATTATCACTAGTTAGAACGGCAATACCATAAACATCAAGAACATTGCTTGGGTCTAGGTTTGTTGTCATTACCTTTGCAGCTTCGGTCGCTGATCCGTTAGTAGTAGATTCTGAGAATGAGATAGAGAAAGGTACTTTTAGAGGGTTGATTAGACCTGCTTGCCCGAGGAGTTGACTTGCTATTAGTTGGGCAGCTGGATCGCTCTTAAGTACGCGATTGATAAGGCTACCAATTGGATCAGTGAAGTTGGCTGTGTTGAATCCAGAACTTTCAGTTTTCTTAGTTTGGTTATTTCTAAGAGCCTCAATTCTGGCTACCATTGTAGGATCTTTTGGAGTAAGGCTTTGAGTTCCAGTCTGCGTATTAGTCAGATTAATTGTTACAGGTGCGATACTTAGCCCACCAGACAGAAGTGATTGAGCAGCTGATGAAATTAGAGACCCTCCGTTAAAACTTAAACTAATTCGAGAGGTATCAGTTTGTTTATTTTCGCTGTTGTGCTGAGTGAAGGCTAAATTACCATCCATATCAAGATAGGCTGTATTTTTTTGATCTCCAAGTACAGTAGTAAATCCATTTAAAATTAGTACTTGTCCAGCAAGTTTTAGTCTTGCCTCTTCATTCATCTGAGTCGCAATATTTCTATCAGCTTGATTTCTGGCATCGATAGCAGCGCTAGGTCGTAGAAAATTAGTAAAATTTAGAACACCTGGTTGTCTAAACTTAGCTTCCCTGGCTTGAGTTTCAAGATTTTTCCTAAATTGAACTACTTGATCAATCCCAGTTTGGCTTAGAACTTGTGTAACTGCATCGTAGTTTGATATTGTATAGACACCATCCTTAAATTGAATTACATCACTAAGTCCGCCGTATCGGTAATCTGTTTGAGTTGCCTTAACTAAACTCTGCTGTATTCTTAGTCTAGCTTCTGGAGATAAAGTTTTGGCATGATTCAAAACATATAGAGCTGTTAATACTCTTGGACTATATTTGCTATTTGGGTTCGCTAAAGAGATAAGATCTGCACTTGAGTCCATTAGGTTTTGGATTGAAACACCTGGAATACCCAAAATATTTTTGTCATCCAGAGTTTGGGCGAAGTCTTTTCCTGCTATTAAATCTTTTTGAGATACTTTTAGTAAAAGAGCATTTTTATCACCTTGATCATTCAACTCACTTGAGAGTCCTGTAGCGTTTAGACCTTGAGGTGACACCATATCTTTCAGTGCTTTTTGCGAGAATAGGGCTCCAGTTGCTGTATTAGTAATCTCAAGTTTGCTAATTTCATTTGCGTCAACTAGAAATACTTTTCCATCACGGACAGCACGAACTATCGTGTTGCCAGTAAGCTTATCAGCATGAACGATAACTGTACCTTGGGGTAGGTTCTTAAATTGAACAGGTATTGTATTCGGGATAGAGGATTCGCTACCTAGTTTTAATTCAGGAGCTTTTAGAGTTACTTTTTCGCCTGACTGCGTACCTCCAGGTAATTCAACTAGGTAAATCTCATTTTTGGCATATTCGGCTATTGCTTCAGGAGTTAATTTAATATCAGAGCTGGTTAAGGCTTTTTCAGGAGTCGTGGATTTATTTCTCTGAGTTGTTGGTGCTTGTGGAGCCACTTTCAAAATACTAGGGGTAGCGTTAACTTGAGCTCCTTGAGCTTGCTTTTTCAATACATTTAATTGACCAGCGGTCATCGATCCAGCAACAGGGGCTCCTTCAGTCTTAACAACTATATCTTGAGCGCTAGTATCTCCGCCCATTCCAGTGTATTTACCATTTTCTTGTATTGGTTCCAGAGCATTAAGTGCTGATCCATCTTGAGGTTCTCGTGTAGCTGGTTCGGTTTTAACAGTTACTTCCGCTGGGGCTTTTGTTGTGGTAAGAGGAGGTTCTGGATCAGCCTCGGTTGCAACTATAACTTCAGGTTTAGGTTCAGCTTGTGCGATTATAGTTGGGGTTTCTTGAGCTACAGTTCTTGGATCGACACCTTCGGGTACACTCGGTGCTGGGGGCGGAGTTGGCACGCCACCTTCAGGAATACTTACAGGAGGGATCGGCACTGGAGCTTCGGCAATTTTAATATCGCTTACTTGTTCTGTTGGGACAACTCCATTTTTCTCCATCATTGCAGAAATATTTGCCGCATTTGCTGGTAACGCATTTAGTACAGCTGCTAGACCTAATGATGACAAAACTCCTTTTTGTAAAATATTTTCAAGTGTTAGTTTAGCTTTAATAAATTCACTAGTATCGTGAGGTAAGTCTCGTAATTTGAATGCTAAAATTTGGGCTTCTTTCTTTGCTTTTGGAGTTAAGTTTTCTACAGACTCTCTGACTCTTCGGAGGTCAACGGTTGTATTCATAAAACCTAAGTTAAGTTTATCCATACCTTTTGCTAAAAGATTTCTTGCTTCATTTAACGGGTTTGATTTAAATTTTTCTGACATATAGTTATAATTGATTTGATTGTTTGGTTAAAATTGAAATTGGATATTTAGAAAATGATTTAGATACTATCTATAAGTAAGCCAAGAGATTTGCCTGCGGACAGGGCGACTTGATAGTCGGTTGCCTGAGGATTAATCTTGATAAACCCTGCTCGGAATTCATCGACAAAATCGTTGACCAGCTTCAGAACTTCATCAATGACAAAAGCCTGAGACTCTTCGGGGATATGATGGAGTTCCACTCCCGCGATCTTGTGAATAATAATTAAGAGATTGGTGGTTATCTGTTCGTAATCTTGCTCGGATAGTTGACTAGTTAGTCCAAAAGTACTTGCGATCAGTGCTGTATTAACAACTTGGGCTTGTGATGGGCTAGTTTGCATAATTTCCGATAGGATTATTGAAGGCTTTTATACTTAGACAAAGTATAGTAATCTCTGCTTTAGCTTAGCATATTTTTTTTGATTTGGCAAGTTTATCTTGCTATGTTGCCATTCCCATTAGTTGGGACATTGTAGATTGGTTGAACAGTGTTAGTCTTATTGTAGTTGATAGTCTGGACTTTATCTTTACTTCCCGCTAGATCTATTATCCCGATCATAGCCAGAATACTCAGAACGCATATAGCCAACCCAATTAGTCTATAGGCGGTAGTCCCCGAACCTGGCCCATATTTACGCTCAATAAAATCAAGAAAATATATCTGGTGATTAATATGAAACGCCTCCTTGATCATCAGTGTCCCACATATACATCCTATAACGCCAATAATAATATTCCCAAAGTTAAAACCCTCCATAAAAAATTTCTCTATTACCAGTTAGTCTAATCATAAAAGAGCTTCTTGGCAAATCACAGAATACAGTTACTGATCAGATTATATACGGTGTTAATATCGGAACCTCGATTAAAAAGAAATTCTCGCGGTTTACTATGCCCTTTGAGCCAGAGAGTAATTGAGTTATCTTTTTCCATTAGTCCGGCTGTCTGCATACTGTACATTTCGATGGATTTGTACGGGATCGAGAGATAGTCAACCTTGGTACCCAGTCCCTGCTTATCAACGACCAAAAGACGCTTATTGGTAAAGATAAGAAGATCTCTTATTAGGCGGTAGGCCTTGCCCACGGTTTCATCCTTGATAAAAAAGTTCTTGTATTCATTCTGAATTGCGGAGGATTGAACCTCGAAGGCCTCATTGAGCCCATATCCAAAAATTGCCATAACAAAAAAAGCCCCGAAAGGCAGTGAAATTGTGTTTAATTATATCTTTATAATGGTCGGGACGCAGGGAATTGAACCCTGTACCTCTACTTCCCAAAAGTAGCATGCTACCGATGCACCACGTCCCGTTACATTCCCCATGTTAGATAATTGATTTTTTATTGTCAAGTCTTTTTCCTTGAATTCAAACTCAAAGTGCAACACCTAGCTCTTCCCCATCTTCAAAGACTTCTGTAGGTGTCAGGTAACCCAACCTCTTTCTAGGTCTAGTAT
>JAYWGL010000008.1:0-10471 GCA_043778275.1 Minisyncoccota bacterium | reverse complement strand
GTGTTGTAATCATGTTAATGCAATTAAGGCATTAATACCTGTGTAAGTTTTTATTTTTTGTTAAGTGGCTAGTGCGTAAGTCCTAAAATTAAGGAATTTAGACAAAAATTTAATATTACTTACTTTATTGAAACAGAAGCTAAGCTCAACTAAATTTGTCAGCACCTCTAAAGGTGCAAGGTCTTTAATACCGTTTTGATCCAGCGATAAATATTCTAAACCTTTAAGATTCTTTAATATACCTATATCACTAATATCGTTATAACTTAAATTTAGCCTCACTAATTTTTTTAATTTTTTTAACGGTTCAATATTTTGAATTTGGTTATTAAATAAATCGAGAGTCTTGATGTTTGATAGTTTCTCTAACCAATTAATATTATTAATACCGTTACCACAAAAACGCACTTCTTCTAGGTTAGTTAGATTTGCTAATGATTCAAATTCAGTACCTTTGGTTGAATTATAGCTAAAATTAATTTGTTTTAATTTAGTAAGTTTCTGTAATGGTGAAATAACTTTTATATTATTTTTATCTAAATCAAGGTAATTTAAATTAGGTAAGTTTTCAATAAACTGAATATCAGTTATTGAGCAATTTTCAAGGGATAATAATTCAATTATTGTACAATTTTTTATTAAAATTAGATCTTCTACATCTACGATATGATCTTTAATATTTATACCGTAAAACCTATCTTTATATAGAAATATACTTTTCCAATACCATTGAATATAAATATAAGATCCATCAATATCAAAGTCATTATGTGTTAAAATAGTTACTTCAAATTTAAATTTATATTTTCTAAAAAAATGGTCGTACAAACTTTTTGCTTCAGGATTACTCTTAAAAAATTGATTTATTTTGGATTGGTCGAATTCTTGGACTGGCATTACACAATTTATTTAGGAAGATGTTCTACTACAGTTTTCACCCAAGATTCAATAGTTGGGTATATTGCAGTACCAACCGCAGCTAATTTTTTGAGATTTCCTGTTAAATCAGCTCCTTGTTTTGACCAATTTCCTAATTTTTTAAGCCAGTTACTTTTGTTTTTAAGTTCTTCTTTGGTATTTTCATCTAATTTTTTATCAGTTTGAAATTCTTTAGCTTTAGTTCGACCTTCTTTGATTAGAGTTCGCAGCTCAGATTTATAATCTTCCATCTCCTCTTTTTCAACAGACGTTAGATTAGTGGAGTTTTTTGCCTTTTCTTCTATTTTGTCTAGGTACGGTTTTAATTTTTCAACAATATTTTCGTATTTGAGTTCTTCTTTTTGAGATTGGGACAAGGTCGTTGTATTACCTATATTAGTTATGGTGTTATGATCACCTATATTGATATTAGACGAGCCGTTTAGAGTGTTGTTAGTTATTCTTATTGACATAGTTGTGCAAGTTAAGATTTTACCTACTTAATCTAATATATCCTAATCATAAAGTCAAAGTTAGTATTGGGTGGTTACGAGATATTTATAACAGCTTATTCAAGCCTTACCCCCTTTCTTGCCAAATCTGTTTAACTTATTCAAGGTGTAATTAAAATATGAAGTTCACAACATTGCAAAACGATACTGTTAAATTAGTTTTATTAGAAAATAAATACGCCCAAGAAATTTTAATTAATAATCAAGGAAATGTTAGAGATTACTTTATCCCATTTTCAAATATCGAAGAAGTAAATGAATGGATTCAATCAACAAATACTAAAATTGAGTCAAATGACAAGCTTGAAACAGTAGTATTATCACAATCAGATGAATTCTTAGGAATGGTAGCTTTTGATTCTTTAAATGAGGAAATAGCCGAAATTAAACTCTGGTTAAAACCAGTAGCACAAGGCAAAGGAATTGGTAAACAATCTACAACTTTATTGCTGAATTGGTTTAAAAGCCAGCACCCTGACAAACAAGTAAAATATATTGCCGAAGTAGCAAATATTCCAAGTGTTAATTTAGCTAAAAAATTAGGATTTAAACTTCACAAGCGATTTATAGATGAAGACGGAACGGATAGTGTTGAGTATTTGTTGCACTAGTACCAATGATACCTCACTTATTTTTACTTGATGGATTATAATGGGCCTAAATTAAAAGGCTGGAGATTAGTAAAAAGTCCTCAGGTACTACTTGACGAGAATATATATATGCAATTATATGACTAGATTTGGTTTAAGATTTCCTGATTCAGGAGATCATAATTAACCAAATTTGATGGTTTTCACTTACTTTGGAGTTTTTATGAAACAGAGAATTATTCTTTCTCTTATCCTTACTTTCTTCCCTTCTGCGGTTTTTATTACCGCTTTTGAAAAACCTGCTCAAGCCGACCCAGCGTGGGCCTGGCACATAGCTCCGAAGTCCGGTGTAACGGTTAACAAACTTTTTGTTAAAAGGGGGAAGACCCCCACGGGATCTGTCGAAAGATGGAGGGGACTGCGAAAATCCTAACCTTGGAGAAATAACCATCTCGAGAGTACATTGGAACCTATCCCGTGTACTCTCATTAACATCAACGATTGCCCTAAAGGCAATTTTTTTGTCGGAGATATAGCGCGATTCCTTCCTTGCCAAATCTGCTTAACTTATTCAAGGTTAATTTATATGACCTTCTATATTACCACTTCTCGCCCTTACACTAATGCTACCCCTCATCTTGGGACTATACTTGACCCTGTCTATGCTGATGTCTATGCTCGGTTTAATCGACTTCTTGGGCAGCCTGTAATGTTCTCAATGGGGACAGATGAGCATAGTTCTAAGATTGCCGATACTGCAAGTGAGCAAGGAATAAAGACTCAAGACTTCGTCAATACTAAGTATCAGGAGTTTAAGCAGGTCTTTGATAATCTGGAACTCTCTTACGATAACTTCGTCCAATCTAGCGATAATAAGCATAAGTGGCTGGCTAATATGGCGTGGAATAAACTTGTTGCTAAAAATCTAATCTACAAGAAGCAATATCAAGGATTGTACTGCGATGGCTGTGAGGACTTCTATTCGGCTAGTCAATTAGTCAATGATCGCTGTCCCGTCCATATTAATCGCGAGATAAAAAAGGTGGAAGAGGAGAATTACTTCTTTAGATTAACGGCATTTAAGGATAGTGTACTAGATTACCTTACAAAGGTACGGGTTAATGATTCTAGTATTATTAATTCAATGAGGAATTTCTGCGATGATCTTCAGGATATATCTATTTCACGCGATATTGCCCGTCAAAAGACTCCTTGGGGTATAGTAGTTGCCAGCGACCCTCAGCATTCGATGTATGTCTGGTTCGAAGCTCTTCTTACTTACCTTACGCCACTTATCCCTGATGAGTTATATGAGACCTGGATTGATTCTACCCCCGATATCCAAAAAGCGGTAGAATTAGAAGCCTGGGAAATTATTAGCGAAAATACCCCCCAAAATCTTCAAGTCATCGGTACTGATAATTCTAAATTTCATCTTATAATCTGGCCAGCTATTCTCCAAGCTCTGGATCTCGAACCAATTGAGTCGGTAATAATCCATGGAATGATCAATGATTCTCAAGGGCGAAAATTTGCTAAATCCCTTGGTAATGGAGTCAGTTTTCAGGAGCTATACGATAAGCTTGGGGTGGAAGGGGTGAGATTCTTTGTGCTGTATTATTGTAATAGTGCTGGAGATACTAGCTACGATGAAGCTAAGTTAATTGAGATGTATAATAGTAATCTAGGGAATAAGCTTGGGAATCTTGTGATGCGACTGACAACTCTGAGTAGTAATTTTAACGATGGGGATATTGATATAGAACAAGCCAAAGAAACCTACGAGGAGAGTCAAGACCTGCGATTAAGCATCGACCCCGTTTATAGAGAGTTACAAGCACTCCGTCCTGAATATGCTCTACGGACTTGGTTCGATGAGGTCAGTAAGATTAACAAATACCTAGAGGATACAAAGCCTTGGATATTGATGAAAGACAAAGAAGCCAACTCAATAGAAATAACAAAGATATTAGATACTGGAATTTATGGATTGTTATTTTTACTAGAGCCGTTAAGTTTATTTTTGCCAGCTACTACGCAACTTGTTAATAATTATTTAAGATGTGACAGAATAGTTAAGGCTACGCCATTATTCCAAAAGCTGTGATTAAAGACTTGACAATAGGTATTTTCTGGTTAGAATTAATGTAACAAATATTAAACTACACTAACTATGATACCTACTGTTGAAGAAAAAATAAAAAAATATATAGATCTGATTGTATCCGCAATGGGTACCAAATATACCCTAGAAATCCAAAAAGAAGGCGATCAGTACAGAATTATTATCGAATTAGAAGATAAGCCAAATAGCTTATTAATAGGAACAGAAGGGGACACGCTATCCTCATTCCAGCATATCATTCGCACCTTAGTCCACAAAGACCTCCCAGATGATAAAACTCATTTTATTATAGATATTGGGCGGTATCGGCGAACCAGAGAAGACTTGATTAACAACAAGATCCCTGATATGGTGAGCACCTCTGTCTTAGTCCAAGGGATGACTCTTATGGTTCTCGGTTTATCTAGCTACGAGCGATTGATAGTTCACAAATCCCTCTCAGAAACCAAAGGTATTCAATCAATGTCAGTTGGTGGTGGCAATAATCGAAAATTAGTTGTAATGCCAAGTTCAGAAAGCTCAGTTAACGGTGGGCTAGAAAAAGCTATTGTTCTTGACTTTACTAAGGTTTATGATTAGAGTTCTAAGATGAACGCCCAACAAAATATTCTATTTATCCATTGTCGTAAGGGGCTCTATTCTCTGACGATTTGTAGTGACTGTAAATATAAATGGGAGTGTGAAAACTGTTCAAGTAATCTTGTAACTTATAATCAATTTGGCAATCGACTTAATCTTATCTGTCATCAATGTCAGTCAGTCTATGATTATCCAAGTAATTGCCCCAGTTGTCATCAAGTTCAGATAAAATCGGTTTACAGTGGAATAGAGGACTTAGAAAAGCTTTTGCAAGAAGAGTACAAGATTAATCCAATTAGACTTGATCTAGCTAAGACGAAGTTTAAGTTCCAGAATCTAGAAAATTCTAATCAGGGCAAGCAAGTATTTTTGACGACTCGGCTTTATGACCCGTCTATAGATTACAAAATTTTTGATAAGATTATATTGGTACAGGCGGACTTCCTTCTAGCCTCCAGTGATTATCAAGTCCAAGAAGAGTTAATCAAGTCCCTTTCGGATTTAATCCTAGCAACAAGTACGTCGAACAAAAATCCAAGTATAATCTTAGATATAAAAGATGTGGAGAATGAATTTTTTGAGAGCTTAGTTGGGATTAAAACACTCCAAGATCTGATTACCTGGCACAAACAAAAACTCGAAAAAGAATCTCAGTCTCGCCTAGTTTTTGGGTTCCCGCCTTCTTGGAATATGGTACTTCTAACAAGCCATACAAAAAAAGAAATAGACGCCAAAAATCAACTACAAGCCGTCAAAAACTATTTAGACACCATCCAAAAAGATTTTCCTGAAATCCAAATTTCTAGCCCCTATAAAGCCAAATTACTAAAACGCAAAGGGTTATTTACCTACCATCTACTTATTAAGTATCCTCGTGGTTACAATCAATTCATCCCCCTAAAAAAAGAACTAGCCACCCAAATCAGTCTCTATCGCCTACAAGCCCGTATAAATCCGCGTACTGTAATGTAATGAGCTAGAATGGAAGCGGTGGCGATTGACAACCCTACTCTTAAATGTCTATATATTAGATATAGCTTCGACATAGTCTTACTCAACTCAACTTTATATGTTCACAATCTCTAAGCGTCCCACCATTCAAGAAATACACAATCTTTACCAAAGCAAAAAAGCAACCCCACTCCAGGTAATTCAATTCTTCTACAATCGGATTAACGAAACCAACCCTAAGCTAAATAGCTTCTTGAGATTAACTGAGAATCTAGCCATAGAACAAGCTAGCCAGTGTCAAGAAATTATCAACAGTGGAAAGACCTTCGAGACTATCATAAAAGAATACCCACTCTTTGGAATTCCATACGGCATAAAAGATATTATCCTTATCGAAGGTGTAGAATTTACTTCAGCTTCTAACATCCTCAAGGGCTACATTGCCCCTTATTCTAGTACTGTATATGAGAGTATTAACAAGGCAGGAGCTATTGTTATAGGTATTAATAATATGGATCAATTCGCTATGGGGAGTAGCGGGGAGTCATCAGCCGCTGGGGCAACCAAAAACCCTTTTGATATGACCAGGACAGCTGGAGGATCTTCATCAGGTGGAGCTGCTTCGGTGGCTAGTGGACAAGTAGTTTTTTCACTCGGGTCTGATACAGGTGGAAGTATTAGGCAGCCAGCAAGCTTTTGTGATGTGGTTGGGCTTAAGCCAACTTACGGTCTCGTTAGCCGCTGGGGAGTTATGCCAATGGCAAGTAGTTTCGATCAAGTTGGGTCTTTTACCAATGGTATATATGATAATATCGTTGTAACTAGTATCTTGGCGGGGCAAGATGCCAGCGATCAAACCACAATTAACTCCCAAGAGCTGGGCAAGAATCTTAATGCGTTAATTGACAAACAAAACATTTCACAGCGTCATTCCAATGCCATCACCAAGACTATAAAGCCGATGCGTATTGGTATCCCGGCCGAATTTTACCAACAAGACGGAATCGACCCTTTGATTTATCAAGCCTTACAAGAACTACTTCTTCAGCTCAAAGATCTTGGACATAAGTTAGTCGAAGTTAAATTACCTCTAACCAAGTATGCTGTGGCTGTGTATTATATGACAATGGGTGTTGAGGTGGCTTCCAACCTAGAGCGAGTTGACGGAATACGCTATGCCAAACAAGAAAAAGCTTACGCTAATCAATTCACAGATCATCGCTCCAAGTACTTTGGTGAAGAAGCGCAACGCCGAATTATGATTGGAACTTATGCATCTTCTGCCGGGTATTACGATGCCTTCTATAACCAAGCCCAAAAAGTTCGAGAACTAGCAAGGCGAGACTTCGAGAAAGCCTTTGAAATATGTGATGTGATCTTGACTCCAACTACTCCAGAGTTCCCATTTGTTCTTGGAACTAAGACCAATGATCCGCTGAAGATGTATCTTTCAGATGTCTTTACCTGCGGAATTAATCCCGTCAAAATCCCAGGTCTTACAGTGCCTTTAGGCTTATTTAAGTACGAGGAGACTTCACTTCCAACAGGTTGCCAGCTACTAGCACCCGAGTTATCCGAGGATAGACTCTTCGAGCTGGGGCTAGAAATCGAAAAAATTATCAAAGCCAAACAGGTCTCTCAGTAAAGTTTTTGTAGATTATGGAATTGTTTTTTTTCTTAATTTTGGGTGCTTTAGCTGGTTATCTACTGAGTCGTTTTAGCCGAGCGATGGCAAAAAAGTATAACATTGCCGACAATCCACTCCTTAGCCCACTGCGTAAATCTCAAAAAGAGCCCGTCCCATTATTGGGGGGTTTTGGTGTATTTATTGTTATTACAGTGAGCCTGGCTTTGATGTGGATGGAGGTAAAGTTTAATTTTCTGGGCTTGTCTCAGTATCTAGGTCAAGGATTTTTTTATCCTTTTAAGATGATTTATATTTTGATTGGGGGTTTGATTATTTATATAGCAGGGTGCTTGGATGATATATATGATCTCTCACCTAAGATTTATTTTCCACTGGTTTTTATTGGCTTTGTAGTTGCAATATTTTTTGGTGGAGTTCGAGTTGAGAATTTTTCTTACCCTTTTGATAAGATTATGATTGAGTCTTCACTCCAATACCTAATTGCCTTTATCTGGGTTGGGATGTGCCAGGTTGCGACCAAATTCTTGGATGGGCTAGATGGGCTGGTAACCTCTGTTGGGATTATTAATTTACTTACTATTGCTGGTATTGCACTAAGCGTTAGTGTTAATCAACCCTTTATTGCCATTATTGCTATAATTAGTAGTGGGGCTTTGATTGGGTTTTTGCCAAGTAATTTTCCTGTCGCGAAGCAATATCTAGGTGAGGGTGGTTCAACTATTATTGGTTACTATATAGGGATATTTTCACTTCTTGCTGGGGCTAAGGTAGCTACCGTTGGGATTACGCTTGGATGGTTTGTGCTGGATATTGCACTTGTAATGTTCTTTAGGTTCTTGCATAGTGGGAAATTAGGAAGCGTACTCAAGGGGGACAGAACACACTGGCATCACCGTCTTCTAGATTATGGATTCTCTAAGATTCAGGTCTTGGCAACAACCATATGGTTGATACTTACTTCTAGTATGATAGCTCTAAGTGTCCCAACAGCTTATAAGATATGGGTCCTACTTGGTCAATATTTGTTCTTTTGTGGATTGTTTTTGGTAACTCATCGCCTACCCGAAGGTAAAGACATTTAAACGGACTCCTTTTGGGACTTTTAGCTCTATCTGACTTTCTGTAGTATTATTATGTTTTATAATTTTGTATAATCGGTCGGCTTGGACTTTGAGGAGGCTTTGATCATTGATATCTTCACCTTTTTGAGTTGAGAGCTTTTGACCGCGTTGGGTAATTTGGATATCGGCGGGCGATGAGTTCCCTGCTACGATATAGACTTCTTTTGCTTGGTATTTTAGACTTAGGGTTGTATTATCATCACCTGAGACAATATCTTCCTTGTTAATTTGCCAGTTGCCGTTCAGTGTCCATTGGTTGGCTTGCAGCTCTTTAATTTGATTATAGTTAAAGTTGGTCTCGTAATTATTTTTTTCGTCGTTATTGGCGAAGTTGACAGATCGTGACCAGCCGAGATAGGTTTCTGGTGTTAGGTTTTTATCTTGAATTGTCGATGTTTGAGGTGTTTGACTTGTAACATTACTTGAGTCAATTTTTTGACCATTTTCTTCAATTAGAGCTCTTATTGCTTGTTCAGTCTCTTCATACTTCCCCTCTCCAAAATGGGTGTATCGCAGATTCCCATCTTTATCTATCAGATACTTTGCAGGCCAGAATTGATTCTTGTAAGCGTCCCAAGTACCGAAGTCATTATCTAGTCCGATAGGATATTTGGCTTTATAAGTTTCTTTTACTGATTTTTCTACATTCTCAATATTTTTCTCAAAGGCAAATTCTGGGGCATGAATTCCAAGAATAGTAAAGCCTTTATCCTTATATTGGTCGTACCAACTATTTAGGTATGGGGCGGTTCTGAGACAGTTGATACAGGAATAAGTCCAAAAGTCAATTAGGACAACTTTACCTTTTAATTTTTCTAGACTTTGCGGATCGCTGTTAATCCAGCCAGCGATATTCTTTAGTTCAGGGGCTTTTGTGGCAGGGATAACATTGAATAACTCGCCATTTTTGGCATTTTGATTAGTTGTTGGTTTAGCTTTTTGTAGCAGACTCTCTTCAAATTGACTTATAGGGCTAAAGGAGACTAGATTAGACTGAATTTGTTTATCGAAGCCTGTAATAATAGCGATACCAACCAAAATAAAGATTACGGCAATAACTTTTTTGAAGATACCACTTGGGTTAATTGCCCATTTAAGTTTTTGGGTAAATCTTCGCCCGAGGAGTCCAACTCCAAGCATAATCACCGATAATCCAAGTATATAAGCAAAGATATTGAGTAAGCCATCCTGGAAGTTTTGGCGTAGAACCGTTGTCAATATATAGACATATGTAGGGCTACAAGCTGAGAAGACTGGGCCAAGAGCCGCCCCTGTTAATACAGCTCCTAGGATCCCATCTTTTTTCTGAGCTTTGTTAAGTAGTTGATCTGAATTACCAGATAAGTTAAGCCTAAAAGAAATCGTATCCCAAATATTTGGAAATAGCGAGATTAACCCAAGGATTATAACTGTAATTCCCGAAAGGTATTTTAGAAAGGTGGGATCAATATTAATTAAAATTGAGGTGGCTTTGAGCAAGAGCGTGAACAAGAAAAGTGACAATCCGAGTGACAGTGTAATAATATAAGGGCGATAGCTACTACCTTTGCCGATGGATCCACCGATAATTACAGGTAGTAGCATAAATGCACAAGGGGCAAGTACTGTAAGGATACCCGCCAAAAAAGAAAGAAGTAGAAGAGACATATTTTGATTAATTAGACATTAAGCGTTTAAGAAAACGATGGAACCCCCCGTTGGTAGGAGGGGTTTTACTTTTTCTCAATTTAATTTTTATTTGGATGGCATTAACACAGTGTCAATAATATGAGCAACACCATTGCTTTGATATACATCAGGGGTAATAATATTACTCATCCCTCCTTTTGCATCCATTAACATAGTTTTGTCACCAGATTTTTTGACAGTGATTTTTTCACCTTGAACAGTAGTCAAAATCTGACCATCTTTTAGATCCATAATTGAATACTTACCGCTAACAACATGGTATTTTAGAATCCCTTGTAATGTAGCTTTGTTTTCAGGCTTGACTAGGGTTTCCACTGTCCCAGCAGGAAGTTTACCAA
>JAYWGL010000007.1:0-3563 GCA_043778275.1 Minisyncoccota bacterium | reverse complement strand
TAAATGTTATTCTAAAACTAAAGAAATGCTTGATATTTCGTTAAAGCTAATGATTCATAGATTTAATAGTATCTATAGTTGTTAAGCAATGCCAAAATCTTTAATGAGATTACTGAAATTAAAGACTATCAAGAATTTTTAACTAAAATTGATGAATATCTTCAAGTTATTTTTAGAGAGTTTAAAAAAGATAGCGAGCAAGAGTGGTGTAAAAGTTTTGATATTGCCGCTAGTTTTGCTTTTACTAATCATAATATAGAAGAAACTGTAGTAATCCAAATTGGCGATACTATGGTTTTTAATACCAAGGGTGATTTGATTATTCCATTAGACGGATGTCTTTACTCGGTGGAAAAAAAATACGAGGTCAGCTACTCAACTCTAAAGACCCTATCCCAAGAAATTTTAATCTAAGACCCAATAGCTTAGCAAGTCAACAATTTAATAGTTTAACGCCCGAAAAAAACTCTATGGATTATAAGGACGAGGTAATTAGCCTAATATTGGATCAAATCAATATGGCAGTTGCCCAGATTAGTACAAGTGGATCGCCGAGTATTGTTGAACTATATACAGAGCTTGAACTAAGGGGCTTTGATACCAATAATCGTTATATCAAAAAAGTCCTGGAATTGATGTTTGATACTGTAAATATTTTAGAACATTATAAGGAGTATAAAAATATGCTATCACTAGCTATTAGCTCGGGCAACTCAAGCATAGAGTATCGAGTGCACAGACTGAAATACAACGAAAATCTCATTATGGCTACAGACGGGATAGAAAATGGGGCAGTCTTTAGTAACCTAGCTCAATTTTGTATCGATTATAGGAAGCTTATTCCAGTCTTGCTTCGGGACGGAAAAGCTCGTGCTGAACTAGCCGAAAAAGGAGGTCGGAAAAATGATGATCTACAAGTAATTATACCTGTTACCATAACCCTACTTGAATGGCTGATCTCTACCTCTGGCAATTAAGGCAAAAAACTGTAGTGCGCCCTGCCAGTTTTATAGATTTGAGATCTCTCTGACAAACTAAACAAGCTTTGCCACTGCGATTATAAACCTTATGATAATGAGCATAATTACCTCGCGATCCATCCGCTAATAGATAGTTAGCTATACTAGAGCCACCTTGTTCTATAGCCAGAGGAATGATTTTTATTATAGACTCGTAGATTCTCCCCAGCTCTTTTTTGGTAAGGGATTTATTGGTACGCATTGGAGTAATCCCACTATCGAAACAGACTTCATCGGCGTATATATTACCCAGACCTACGACACCCCGCCCATCCAAAAAGTTTTTTTTGATAATTCCTGATAAACTACCAAATTCACATAAGAATTTTCCCCGATCAAAGCTACCCTGAGCTGGATCTTGACCTAGTTTAGTCCAATCATGCTCAGCTTGCATAAGAAGAAAATCTCGGTAAAATAAAACATAACCAAACATCCTAGTATCATTATAAAATAAAGTTCCGTTATCAAGTTCTAAGATAATATGAGAGTGTTTACTTGGTAATTTGTCTTGACTCTCAATTGGATGCCCACCAGAAACTGATTCCCCAACCTTAGGTTGATATACTAACTGACCAGTCATCTTCAGATGAACAAGCATAATTTGCCCAGATTCCATTGTTATAATCAGATTTTTGGATACCCGATCAATTTTTATAATTTTTTGACCAGTGAGACCTTGAATAAACTCTTCGACTTTTATTTGATTTTCGTTTCGCTTGGTACCCTTGCCAGAGACTAATTTTGGCTTAAATACTTTTATTGAACGGATGGTCTGATTAATTATATAGGGTTCAAGGCTCCTTCTCAGACTTTCGACCTCTGGTAATTCTGGCATTTGAAATATTTGATTTTTTTAGACAATATGTTGGTAGGCTTTGTTTATTTCCTTTATTAGGATTGGTGCGATTTTGTTAAGGTCACCTGCATTGAGTAATACAATAATGTCGCCAGGTCTAGATCGACGGGTGACGATACTAATAATCTCATCTAATTCTTCAACAAAATGAGTTACCTTAGGGTTGAGAGTAGATCTAAATATCTCGAAATTGTATTCAGCGCCAGTATTACGACCGTCATAAACAGGGGTGATTAACATCTCATCAGCGAAGCCACACGCCCGAACAAAATCAGTTTCGAATTGGCTAATTCTATTAAAACTATGAGGTTGCCAGATGGCAATAACTCGATTATTGGGATGAGCTTTTTTTAACCCGACTAAAGTTGCTTGTATCTCAGTAGCTGCGTGTGCATAGTCATCCAGAATTGTAATTTTATTTTGTGTGATACCTAGAGTCTCGCAGCGACGATTGACGACGGGTAGGGATTTGACAGCTAGGGCTACTTTATCAAGATTTAGACTAAGAGATTGAGCAACTAAGAACCCTGTCATAATATTCATCGCATTATGCTCACCGATAAAAGGGGCAAAAACATCATTATTAATATACCGGGTATCTTCAAGATATAGTCCAATGCGAATTCCGTTATGCTCATGTCGAATATGTCTTATGTGATTATAACTATTAATATGTCGCCCAAATAACTGAAAATGAGATTGACTAGCATTTGATAGGTCTTTATAGAGGCTTTGAATCTGAGTATCGTCACTATTGGCAATAATTACGCCGTTGTTTGCTAAGGTGATATCTACAAACTCCTTAAAAGTGTCATAATAGTCCTTGGCAGTTAAGTAAATATCAGGATGATCCCAATCAATGTTGTTGATAATAGTTACTTTTGGGGTTAGAGAAAGGAGGGTCTTGGCGTATTCATCAGCTTCTATAACGAATATATCACTAGTTCCAAGATGGCTACTTTGCCTAGGGTTGGGAACTCCGATGAGATAGCCGCAGTCAACGCCACAGAATTGTAAGATATGTTTGATAATACTAGTTGTAGTGGTTTTACCATGGCTTCCACTGACTGCAATTAACTGTCTATCAGCAAACAGGACTGGAAAAAGATCATGCCGCGTCCATACTGGAATATCTAATTTTTTAGCTTCGGTTATAAGAATGTGATCGCTCTTGAGAGCGGAAGTGACAAAAAGAAGGTCGATTTCTTCTAAGGGGTGGATATCACCATCGCTATAGATTTTCACACCCTGATCTATAAAAAATTGGGTATATTGATTACGAGACTTATCGGCACCCGTAATTTCTACTCCCATTTGGAGTAATATATTAGCTATTCCGTTAAGCCCAGCTCCTGATATACCTACTATGTGGACTTTTTTGAATGGGAACATTTCACTAAAAATTCATTACTCGTTGATGGTTGTTGGACTGATTGGTATTTTTGGATTAAAATTGGTAGCGCTACGGGGAGTTGAACCCCGCTTGCAGGAATGAAAGTCCTGAGTCCTAACCGATAGACGATAGCGCCGTAAGTACCAACCAGATATCTATATAATTATAAAAAATTGGAATCTTGTCAAATTCGAGGTGAACCTGTCTAGTTAATCTTGCCCAATATTAAAGCCTTGGTTTAGATAAGGCATTATGAAGTACTTTATCACCAAGACTAAATTTAGTAAAATAAGTA
>JAYWGL010000006.1:0-10683 GCA_043778275.1 Minisyncoccota bacterium | reverse complement strand
ATCTAGCAAAGTACTATAATGATAAAATTGACTTTACAGATAACTTGATTAGAGAAGTATTAAGATTGACTAAGTGGGAGGTTGGTTAGCTATAAGATTGTTAATTTAGTCTATGGTTTTTTTATGAAACCTAAAGTCACTATACCCAACGTTGCTATTGCCTCGTTGTCAAGTATTAACAAAAAATACCCAATCGGGTATTTCAAAAACCTAAAAAAGTTATTTTGTATTTTTACTTAACCTTAATTGAGTTGAAGAGTTCTAGAGCATCTTTAAGAAGAGCGTCGTTTTCTACTTCGGTTGGATATTGTGAGCCTGATTCTGTCCTGATTGAGTAAGTCATATCTTTAATTTTGAAAGTTATGATGCTGTAATTAATAGGTTTGTTTTCCATACTTTCGTAACTTAATTTAGTTACTGTTCCTTCGATATTGTTAACACTTTTTGTTGTTGAGGTGGAAATTACTTTGTCAACATTGGCACCGTTAAACAATGCAAGATTTAAGGATTGAACATAGCTTCCTCCGCAGAACCAACAAGGTAATTCATAGTTTTTTTCTACAAATTTTACAAGTGTTTGATTGTCTTTTTCTTGACCAGAACAACTAATAGATTGAGTTGGTAGGATTTCTTTTTTGGCTGACTCTAGGAGAGTAGAATCGCTTGTTGCGAAGTCTTTATTAAATTTATCAAAGCCTACTTTGTATTTGTTAGTGTTAACTGAGATGTCGAAGCTTGGACAAGAAAGAGTCTTAAGATTAGTAGCTTGAGTTGACGTCACCGAAACTGATGTCATTGTTGGGTTAGTAGCTCTGCTCATTACTGAATTAATCGAGCTTTTTGAAATAGAGGATGAATTAGATAATTCTTTGTTCATTGACCAGATATAAGCTCCAAAGCCAGCTAATAGAATAAGAATACCAGCTAGAATACTAACTATAATTAGAGTTGTTTGGGAGGTTTTTGGGGTTGGGGTTGTTGGAACTTGGTTCATATGATTACATGATACCAATTTTTGGATATGATGTCAATTACATTGAGTCTATTTCAGCATAAACGGCATTGGTCTCGATAAATTCTTTGCGAGGGGCAACATCGGATCCCATCAAGTGATCGAAGACTTGAGAAGCTACAGCAGCGTCCCCAACCGTAATCTGATACAGGATTCTTGTTGTTGGATCCATTGTAGTTGTCCACAGCTCTTCAGGGTTCATTTCACCAAGTCCCTTATATCGCTGGATCTTATATGGGGCAGATTTGACTTTTATTGCTTTGGTGCCGATTTCTAATTCCGTGGTTAGGTCGTTACTTTCTTCAGATACCTCTTCGCTTTCTAGCTCTAGGGCTTGGGTGGCGGGACTGGCTTTATTGATAAGTTCTAGGATTGCGTCGCGCTCGGCTTCGTCGAAGGCATATTGAATTTTTTTCCTATAGGTTATTCCATAGAGAGGTGGACATGCCATATAAATAAATCCACCGTCTATTAGTTCTGGCATATATCGATAGAGGAATGTCAACAAAAGAGTTGAAATGTGAGCTCCGTCAACATCGGCATCGGTCATTAAGATAATCTTATGGTATCGAAGTTTTTCAATATCAAATCGCTCCCCAATACCAGTCCCAAAAGCAGTAATCATATTACGGATACCTTCATAATTCATAATACGATCTAGCGTTGCTTTTTCGGTGTTAAGAACTTTACCTCTTAGTGGGAGAATTGCTTGAGTTTTTCGGTCTCGACCTTGCTTGGCTGAGCCTCCCGCACTGTCCCCCTCCACGATGTAGATTTCACTATCAACTGGGTTCTTAGAGCTACAATCGGCTAGTTTACCAGGTAGAGCTGTACTTTCTAGGATAGATTTTCGCAGGACCGAATCTCGCGCTGCTTTGGCGGCAAGCCTTGCTTTCATAGCTAATTGGGCTTTTGAGACGATTTGACTGACGACTTGAGGATTCTCTTCGAAGTAAATACCAAGCTTATCAAAAATTAATTTATCAGTACTAGTCCTAGCCGAAGTAGAACCAAGTTTGACTTTAGATTGAGAAGTGAATTGAGGATCAACCATCTTAATACTAAGTACCACTCGAAGACCTTCTTTGAGATCGTCGAAGCTGAATTTGTCGGTTTCTTTTTTGAAAATACCTTTTGTTACACATACATTATTGATTAATTTAACCAAGGCTGTTCTAAACCCCGTCACATGAGCCCCTCCTTCTGGGTTAATAATACCATTAGTAAAAGCAAAAAACTTCTCGGAGTAATCCGAAGCGTAACAGATCGAACAATCTAATTGGAACTTGCTATCCCCACCGTGAACGCGGATAATTGGCGTAATTTTGGTATCTCTGTAAGTTAGCTCTTGGAGATAAGTCAAAATTCCCTCGGGGAAATGAAATTCTCGGGTGTTACTATTATTGATCTGATCACTAAATAGAGGTAATTTGGTTTCTATACCTGCCTTTAGAGTGGTGCGGATCTTTTCGCAGACTACATCTACATCTTTACCTTGCTGGAGCTGATCGAGATATTTCTTGATTTCTGGGTTGTCACTGAAGGACTTGATATAGTTAATCAAAAAAGGAGTGTTATTAATAATCATAAATTTGGTGGCTTATACTCAAATATAATAATATTCTTAAGGCTTTGTCAATGGTGTAAAATCGATTTTTTGGCAGATGTGAGATAAAAAAATTCCTAAATATTGACAAAAGAGCATATTTTTAATTATCATTATAGCATATACGCTAGATTGCATAGACAATCTAATAAAAACTTGAGACTATAAGATTATGGCCATTACCAAAACCCAAAAACATTCCATTGTAAGTTATCTAAGCGACAATGTTTCTTCTCAGAAAGCTGTTGTCTTACTAACAACTCGAGACACTGCGGCTACAGTTGACGCAAATCAAAACTTTGCCTTCCGAAAAAACTGTTATGACCAAGGTCTGTCTGTGCAAGTAGTCAAAAATTCTCTAATCCAAGTCGCCTTCCCAGAAGTAAAAAATTTAGTAGGTCAAACTTACATCGTCTTTATGACTGATGGTGCCAAGAGTGATGAGGTCACAGCTCCAAAAGTTATCGCAGAAGCAGTAGCTAAAGACTTCAAAGAAAACTTTGATATTATTGGATCTGTTATTAATGGAGAATTCTACGACAAGGTCTCTACAATCGCCCTATCCAAAGTACCAACCTTCAATGATTCTATGGCTATGATAGCAGGTACAATTAACCAAATCACCGCCAAGATTGCTATTGCTATTAAAGAAATTCCAGCAGGAGTCGCTCGAGGAGTTCAAGCAGCAAAGGCTGAATAAGGCAATAATTTATTTTTCTTAAAATGATTAAATTAATCTTGATGGCTGACGGTGGTTCACGAGGTAATCCTGGTAAAGCAGCCTTCGGAGTACTTGTATGGACAGGCGGGCATTTCGCCGTCTCTAATAGTGTTATCGATCCTCAATCCTATCAAACTGTGATTAACTGCGATCCTACTTGGTCAGGCTCTGACTATATCGGTATCGCAACGAACAATGTAGCTGAGTGGCAAGGTCTAATTTTTGGGTTAGAATGGATTGCGAAAAACTATGATTTAACACAGATTCACCTCCAAATTGTACTCGACTCAAAGCTCGTTATTGAACAAGCTAGAGGCAAATGGCAGATCAAGCAAGATCATCTTAAACCACTAGCAGCCAGTGCCAAAGAAATTCTATCAAAGATTGCCCGAGTGGAATACCAACATATCTTCCGTGAATATAACAAATTAGCCGATAGTCTTGTTAATAAAGTTTTAGATCAAGTATAAAAAATACAAAAATGTCAGATAACCAGACAGTGACCCAATCTCTATTAACCGCTTCAATGACGGCTAAACTGAGTTTGATTGATTTTCAGATTATAAAACTTCTGGCAGAGCGCTCTAGTATTCTATCCAATCTTCAGCAAAAAGATCTTGATGGTTGGCAAGTTACCAACCTTAACGACTTGCAAAATGTTTTGATGACGCCGCAAGCTCAATTCTATACTCAAGCCAGATTGCTTGGGCTTAAGGGCGATTATGTACGGCGAATTTACCGTGATATATTGCATCATTCTCTATACCTGGTATCCGATAGATTAAATAATCCCAATATAGCTACAATAAAAGAATCAACCAAGCTTCAAGCCAAAAAGTCTCGTAAATCCAAGAAAAAATCCTAATAACTCTCTATGCCTAATCTAAATTCTAAATCAAGTTTCGAATCAATGTTTGATCATAGCTTCTTTGATAGATTGGAAGATGTACTTGGTCAGGATTATCAATGGTTACCCAGCCCCAATCTGGATCTTGGCTGCTGGTCATCTAACCGAGCATTTTTAGTTGCCAAAGAGCAAAAAGCCAACCCAAAAGATATCGCTAGTCAATTAGTTATAGAGATCAATCAGAAGCTCTCAGGATCAGACTTCGGGCAGTTGAAAGCAGTTCAAGCTGGTAATTATATTAATCTAGAAATTCAAGACCTTGGTCTTCTCGAATATATTGATAACAGTATCAATAAGATTTCTATCCCTAAGTCCAACCAAAGAATTATATTAGAATATATCTGCCCTAATATTGCTAAGCCTCTTCATGCAGGACACCTTCTTCAAGCTAATTATGCTGACAGTTTGAGAAGGGTATTAAGCCATCAATATAAAGAAATTATTACCAATAATTATTGGGGAGATTGGGGTGTGCAATTCGGGATATTAATCTGGGCATATAGAGAACTACAGGGCAAGATTGTAAGTGTTTCTATTAATGGAGTCGATGAAATGCTTGATATTAGTAAATATGAGACTGATCCAGTTGGGACTCTTGTTAAGCTCTATGTCTGGGGTAGTAACCAAAAAAAAATTGTACCCAATTGGAAAGAATTAGTCCGCAAAGAACACAAGGCACTTGAAAATGGGGATTCAGATTGTCGATTATTGCGTGATAGATTTTTTGGGGATTCTAAGGTGGCCGTTGAGGCTACAATTAAGAGATTGAATATCTCAGCCTTTGATTATAACTTATCTGAGAGCTCGGTAGAGTCTATAATACCCAAGGTCTTAGAATTTATTAAAACTAATAATATTGGAACGGCTGATGAATTAGGTTGGTATGTTGATAGTGATTTTTTTGAAATGCCGATACTGAATTTTGGGCGATGTTATCTGGTGCAGTCCAAGGATGGTTACACTACATATGCTTTGCGAGATATTGCCGCTAAAATATTATTTGCTGAGGAGTTAAAATATGATCGGTATATAACCTTTGTCGGTGGGGAGCAAGCTCATCATTTTCGACAGGTTTATGGAATATTAGATTATATGAATCAGCTTCCAAGTTTTGAGAATGCTTTTGGGGGGGTTACTAAGCGAGCAACTAGGGCTGGAAGTCTGGAAACTATTTTTAATGGGAATGTAGTACTACCTTCTGGTAAAATGTCCACTCGAGAAGGTAAGTTTATCACAGCAGAAAATATCCTAGATCAATTAGAATCAGAAGCTAGAAATATAATTGAGACAAAGCAACTTGACGGTGGGCAAGCTCCAATTGAGCCTAGTCAATTAAAAATAAGAACTAAGGCAATTAGCCTAGCTGCGATCAAGTGGTTCAATCTTAGTCGTGATATTAGTGGTAATTCTATTATGGATATGGCGGCTATTCTTAAGTTCGAGGGTAATACAGGAGTTTATCAACTCTACACTTACGCACGTTTAGATAGCATCCTGACCAAAAATAAGTTTTACAGTGAGTTCAATATTCAAGATTATAGAGATCTCGATATAGAGAGCATTGAGAAGCTTAACACGCTCGAAAAGCAGTTATTAACCAAGACCGTTTATCTAAATTATATCTTAAGTAAAGTCGCCCAAAGTCATAAAGTGCACCTCTTAACCAATCATCTATACGAACTTACGACAATGATTAACAATTGGTACGCTAAGCACTCAGTCAACGGTGAAAAAGATATGGAGCGAAAAAATAGTTTATTAATTATGTGTCATCTACTTAAGAGTCATCTTTCTCTAGGCTTAAATTTACTGGGGATTAAGGTTCTGGACGAGTTGTAGATTTCTACATTATTAGATTTACCCCCTAGAAAACATAGTATAAAAACTAGTCAAAAGTATAAATACAAAAGTATTTAAAAGGTTCAATTGACTAGTCTGGAGAAGGATACCAAGATAAATTAATAAGCTACTATAAACACTTGCCCGCAGAAGGATTTGGTTGACCTTTACACTGTAAATTAACTGGGCTCTATAACTAAAATACCACCAAAATTGGGCATAGCTTATTATCGATAATCCAATTAGCCAAATTAACACCCAAAACACCCAAACAAAATACCCTGACTCCAAAGGATCGATGACCAAGAATAGAATTGGCAGCAATCCCAAACTTAGACCCATTGTCCCGAATAAGATATTCTGGATGGTAACAGCGTAGCGGATAGAAGAGTTGGCGAAGAGATTTTTTATCATTTAAAAATAGTTATTTAAGAGATAATTTCTGGCAAATATTTTGATTAAAATTGATTTATTGGTAATTTAACCCCGAATAGTTTGACAAAAACTGTTTTAGTGTCAAAACTACAACTAACAGAATAAATTATTCGGAGATCGTCTAGCGGTAGGACCGGAGCCTTTGGAGCTCTTAACCGGGGTTCGATTCCCTGTCTCCGAACCAGAGAATAAATATTAGATTATTAATCTAAGCAAACTTTTTTACAGATTTAGACGATAAACTGTTGATAGTTGATTTAGATTTTTAATTTAGCTTGATTAAAAAATTTCGCCCTCAAAGTAAATAATTTGCGATTTTTGCCTTAACACAGTACTCAATCTTGGGATGAATATATCAAAATAAGCCCTTTTTTAAACATAAAACCATATATAATATTATGAATAGCACTAATTCTAGCAATAGAAACTCAAACTCAGGTCAAGGATTTAGACCTCGTACCAACTCTAATAACCGATCCGGTGGTGGATTTCGACGTAATGAACGCCCAGGGACTTTTAGCTCTTCGGCAACTGGTCAACCACGAACTAACGCCACTCACAGCTCACGCCCAACTCTTATGAGACGCACACCTGACGAAGCTAATAACAACGGAATTATCGGGGCGTTAAGCAACATCGAAAGCATCCGAAACATCCGTGGAACTGGTATCGATCGTGGTAACTTAGCAATTAGCCATCTTAACCCAGCTCTAACTGACGGTCCAAGTCTAAACACCAAAGCACTTCAAACCTTCCCTGATGGACCTGTAGTTAAGATTATCCCAATTGGAGGATCTAACGAAGTAGGTCTAAATATGACGGCTTTTGAATGCGGTGAAGACATTTTCATTATCGATACTGGAATTGGATTTAGTGATGACAAAAACTACCCTGGAGTTGACTTCATTGTTCCTGACACTACTTACCTTGAACAGAATCGCCATAAGATTAAGGGTTTAATCTACACTCACGGACATCTTGATCACATCGGAGCCGCTCCTTATGTACTCCCAAAGCTTGGTTCCATCCCAATCTATTCAATGCCTCTAACTTTGGCTCTTCTTAAGAATCGTATGTCAGAATTCGAACTTGATGTTAAGTTTATTGCTAAGGTAATTGATCTTAACAATCCTCTAGTTCTTGGCTGCTTCTCAATTCAGTTCTTCCGACTTAACCACTCAATTAATGATGTAGTTGGTCTATGTATTGACAGCCCAATGGGTCGAACAATCTACACGACTGATTGGAAATTCGATAATACTCCATATGATGGAATTTTGTCTGAATATGATAAATTAGCTCAATATGGACATGAAGGTGTTCGACTTCTTATGACAGATAGTCTTGGAGTTCTAAAGCCAGGAAAAAGTATTTCCGAATCTGAAGTCAAAAAGACAATGATGGGTATCATCAAAGATTGCAAGGAACGGGTTATTGTAACTGCTTTTGCTTCGACAATCCCTAGGATGCAATTTACCATCGATGCCTGCGAAAAATACAATCGTAAGCTCGGTCTAGTAGGTCGCTCAATGGTTAATAACTTCAATATCTGTTTTAAGCTTGGTTATATCAAGGTACCTAGTGGACTAGTCGTCGATCTAAAAGAACTAGCTAATCTTCCATCAGAAAATGTATGTATGTTAATGACTGGTTCTCAGAACGAAGATATGGCAGCTTTGTCCCGTCTAGCTCGAGATGAACACGACATCGTCAAATTACAAGCTGGAGACTCTGTGATTTTCTCTTCACGACCAATCGAAGGTAATGAAGCTGCTGTAGAAGATCTAATTGCTAAACTATCAAGAAAAGGAGTAGATGTTTATTCACCAAAGCAATTTAGTACACATGTATCTGGGCACGCATGTCAAGATGATTTACAGTTATTAATGGCTCTTACGCGACCAGATTATCTACAACCAATCCACGGAAACCACTTCATTATCCGCAAGACTGCAGAACTCGGCATGGGTATGGGTATCCCTTTTGAACACTGTTTAATCGGGGAAAACGGCCGTATCACCGAGATGCGTGCTACAGAAGTAGTGGTTACTGACGAAATGGTTAATGATGGGTATCTATTAGTCGACGGAACTAGCGTTGGATTAGTCTCAGAAGCTGTATTAGAAGAGCGTCGCCAGATGGCTCAACAAGGAACAGTAGTATTAGTTACTACAATAAACCGAAGTAAGCAACTGGTCGCTGGACCTGAGATTATTAGCCGAGGATTCGTCTTTGCGCAGAGTGGGAAGCCACTATTCGAGATGATTAAGGACTCAGTTAAGACACGATTTGCCACTCTTAAACTTGACCCTAACTCTCCTACTTATTTCACCGATCTTCGTAATAGTATCAAGAATATTACAACCGATGTTATTTTTGAATACACCGAGAAGACTCCAATTATTATCCCAGTTGTTGTTCAGATCTAGGCTTATAGATCTTTCTTGACTATTTGTTTTATGAATTTTTGGAAGACTTTGCCTAAGAACTTTAGTGTGCTTGCTCCGATGGAGGATGTGACTGATACAGTTTTTCGCCAAGTTATTATACAGGCGGGAAGACCAGATGTACTCTTCACGGAGTTTTGTAATGTGGAGGGTGTTCAGTCAGTTGGGCAAGCTAGAGTAATTCACAGACTAAAATATAATGCTAAAATCGAGAGACCTATCGTAGCCCAGGTCTGGGGTAAGACTCCAGAAGATTACTATAAGACTGCTAAGCTTATCCTAGAACTTGGCTTCGACGGGATGGATATTAATATGGGTTGCCCAGTCAAGAAGGTAATTGCTCTTGGGGCTTGCTCCGCCCTAATCAACGATCACCAAAAAGCGAGCGAGATTATCCAGGCTTGCCAGAGAGCCTTAGGAGGTAAAATCCCACTTAGTGTCAAGACTAGAATTGGCTTCAATACAATTGATACTGAGAACTGGCTAGGATTCCTACTTACTCAGAACCTCCAAGCTATAACCGTCCACGGACGCACAGTCAAGGAACAATCCAGCGTCCCTAATCACTACAATCAGATAGCTCAAGTTGTCAGAATGCGAGATGAATACATGGCAAAAGAGATTGAGAGATTGAGGGGGCTGGATACTAAAAATAAAATTGGGTTGTTATTTGGGAGGTGTTTAGGGTAGTCTAAATTTCTTGATGTAAAAAGTTATTTAGCTTTATATAGGGTTGTTGAAAATATCTAATCGTTTCTTTAGATCTTCAATTTCCCGTTGTTGAAGGTAGCTATTTACCGTTTTCCAGCAAGCTGTCCAAAGAGATTTATCTTTACCTAATTGATTTAAATTATCAATTGATATCCTTTTCTCTCTTACATCCTTGACAATATCATTAAAAACTTTTTCAAATACGTCGTTGACATCATATTTCCAATTACAGGTTTTAGGATCAATTAAAGCTCTAAAACTTGCTAAAATTGGGTAGTAATATGAACTTGCAACTTCATACTCTATTTCTTCATTAGAAAAAGGTAGGGTAATATTTTGTTTTAATTTACCCCCAACCTCCTTCAAGTTTCCAAACCCTGATTTTGCCCCATTTTCACTTTTCCAGTTGCAAGGTAACTCTTTAATAATTTTATCTCTTAGGAGTAAGATATCAGGTAAAAGATGTGTCAACTTTTTTATATTTTCCCTATATAGTTCATTATTAAACTTGTCTGGAATTGTACCTTTAGAAGAATACGCTACTGTTGGAGCTTTTTTATCATCGGGATAATTAAATATATCAAAACACATTAAATATGACAATATATCTAAGATTCCAATATCTGTATTCAGTTGGTTATCCTTGAAAGCAATCCTAGAGAAATATGGACGATCTTTTAAAACGTCTTTAATTTTATCAAAATTCCCATTAAGATTTTGTATTGAAAAAGAAGGCATTTGAGTAGATTTATTTCTAGCTCTTACAATATTTGCCACCTCATCAATATTACTATCTGACTGAAAACCAGTTAGTACCTCAAGTTTTACAAAGGCTTCGTTTGGAGAATTAGAATCTATTTTATAATCTTGAATTACTTCAAATGTATGACCTCCATCAAGTAATCCATGTATAGCTAACCAACCTCCCACTTAGTCAATCTTAATACTTCTCTAATCAAGTTATCTGTAAAGTCAATTTTATCATTATAGTACTTTGCTAGATTA
>JAYWGL010000005.1:0-3715 GCA_043778275.1 Minisyncoccota bacterium | reverse complement strand
ATTTTTTCGCAGAACTGATATCCAAGATACCGATTGTTTAGTCCAATATCTAATGTCTGTCTTTCAGTTTCTGTTCTCACAGACTCACATAAATTTCTAGGAGTACCTAAATTGTCAGCCACTACACGTGTTACGAAATTTCCGTCTGGTGTGCCAGTTCCACACTGTGAAATGTGAAGTACTGTTGCCGACTTAGTAGTTGTGTTAGTACAGGTAATATTAGCTTGTAAAGTATAAGGTGCTGGGCAGGTATAAACTGGAGCGGCTTGGGTGTTGAGGGAGGTGCTGAGAGCTGGTACCAAGCTTAAGCAAGCTAAGCCGATAGCTAGTCTTGAAAAAATTTGAGTCGCTAAACCAAGTGGTTTATTTGTTTTTAGTAACATATTTTATATTTGTTTGAGTTTTTGTTTTGTTGTTTAATCAGATTATAGCCTAAGTTACAATTATTGACAAATAAATCAATATCACCGCTATATTTATACCTAATACCTATTTTACCTATGTCTGTTTATAAGAATAATTTTGACCGACCAATCAATCAATATCAAGAAAACCTCAACAAAGTAAGCTTGCTACCTAATATGATCATTGGTTTCTTTTTTGTAAGTTTAATTCTTGGACTTTCGTACTTTGTCCACCTAATTTTACTTAACATCTTTTCATCGTACATTTTTCGGTAGTTGAGATCGGTTAGATTTATTGTTTTTGAATTCGATTAGACCTGCTACAATTTTATCATAAGTTCCATTGTTTTTGTTTTGACTAAGGAAGGACTTAAGGTTAGTAAGATTAATTGGTTCGGTTAAGCAATAAACTCGCTTTATTTTTTTTAGGTAATTGGCACTGGATGGATCTAAGAGTAGGAAAGTCAATATATTAGGAAATTGTAGTATTCTAAGTGTTCTGAGACTTAAATAATCAACGCAATGAGATCTAGGGTTAAGTGTAAAATTTAATGTAGGTAGCTCAATTTTTCGAGACAAGGTTATGTCGATTTATTAATCCCCAATCTGAGTATTCCAGAATTCTTGGAAGAGGTTAGGAGTTTTTGAATTAATTAATTCTCTAGGTTTACCAATAGCTTTTATTTGACCTTCGTCAAGTACTAGGACTTGGTCACATTTTAGGCAGGTAGTCATACGATGCGTGATAAATAAGATAATAGAGTCTTTGGCTAGTCCTTGGATTAGTTCCATAATCTTACTTTCTTTGATGGCGTCTAACTGATTAGTCCCTTCATCCAGTATAATGATTGGTTTTTTGGAGATGAGGATTCTGGCTATCTCTAAGAGCTGAGCTTGACCACCGCTGGTCTGAGTATTTTCACCTATGATTTGTTCTAAGTTGTTAAAATGACTCTCAAGTCCCACCTTTTTTAGAGCTTCCCAGATTAGAGTATCATCTATATCTTTTTCTTTTAATCCGAGAGTGAGATTATCTCGAATATTCATCCCATTGATTAAGAATGGATTTTGCTCCATTGCACTAATATAATTCTTCCAATCTAAGGGATCTATATTGACTAAATTGTACTGATTATTGATTAGAATCTGACCGTTTGTCGGATCAAGGATTCGCTTAATTAGTCTTGTTAAAGTGGTTTTACCCGCTCCGTTGTAACCAACAATACCATAAATATTTCCCTTTTGAAATTTGACATTGAGTTTATCCAATATGGTTTTATTTTTTTTGGTCTCTTCGAAGATGGTCATCAATTCTTCGAACTCTTCTTTCATCCGCTTTTTTGTCCAGATATTTTGGCTACTGCTAATTAATTTGTCCCATAAAGTTTTGTCGGGGTTTTCAATTAAGCCAAGTTTTTTTTGGATACGGTTAAAATATTCTTTTTCATCGTCATAGAACTCTGGATATTTAAAATCTAGATTTTTTATTTCTAAGCTTTCAATCCTACTTAATTCTATCGGTCGCAGATCTGTGAGATTGAGCTTGGATTCTAGTGTTAGGACAAATTCTAGCTTAAATATATCGAATTGAAGGTCTACCACCTCTCTAAAAATCCCGCTGATCGAATACAAAAACCCTTCAATCTGATCAATATAAGTCCTAATAATAGTAAAAGTACCGAGTGTAATCTGCCCAGCGACAACCAAGAATCCCGTCATAGAATAAGTAAGGCAGAATAGAACTTGATTCATCCATTCTTGGGCTAGATTAAGTCGCTCATTACGGTTAAATTGCCTTCGCTCAATCTTAAAATATTTTTTACGACAATCTTGATAGATAATATGCAATTTCGAAACCCAACCATTGGTTAGTAAGGTATTAAAATAACTAACTAATTTGTATTCTAAGTTATTTTTTTGTTCACGGGATCGATTTTCTTGGAGTTCGCCAATGCGTCGAAAATTACTCTTAATATTATCAAAACCAATGTTAAAAACAGCTGTAATGAGTATGGCAACTAGTAAATAAGGGTGGAGCAGCGGTATAATAAAAATCAAAGAAACGATCTTAGCTGGAACTTGAATTAATGTGATAATTAATCGTAGTAGATTTTCTTGCATATTAACAAAGCCCCATTGCAAATTACGAATTATCCTAAGATTGTTTTCTGAGCCCAAAAATGAAGCATCGAACTTAGTCAAAAAAGTAATAAATCTGTCTTCAAGGCTAGCTTCCGAATCTTGCTTAATATTATGTAAAAAACTGTATTCTGCCCATCGAAGAGTCTTATCTAATATATTCAGAGTTAGATAAACAATCAGAATTGCCAAAAATACATTAAAAGTTGACCCGAGTTGAATCCCTAGAAGTGATGTCCATTTCTCGTTAATAGCATCAATAATATATTTCCAAAAGAGTGGTAACGTCGTTGATAGAATTACACCCCAGACTGTCATCGGAATCAAGAAAAGCAATCTAAAATAAAATATTTTTCGACTTACAATCAAGAATTCTACTGTCTTGGTAGAGGTATTTAGTAATTTGGCTAGAGCTCGGATTATCATAAGTGCAGGTATCTAATATAGTAATAATTGGTTAAGACAGTTTTCATGTCAATTGACAAAAAAATCAATATAAAACTTAATCTAATCACTGCTTCTAAGCCCCATCTAAATCCTTAAATAAAATTATAAATTCCAATATTATGGCAAAAAAAATCAAAGCAATAATCAAACTCGTAATTGGAGCCGGGAAAGCTAATCCCGCCCCTCCTATCGGATCCGCCCTAGGACCTCAAGGTGTTAATCTAATGCAATTCTGTAAAGATTTTAACTCGCAAACTGCAACTATGTCAGGGTCTATTCCTTGTGTAGTAACAATTTGGGATGATAGAACTTTTGAGTTCGTACTTAAGACACCAGCTGTGAGTGAACTCATCAAGCAATCCCTTAACATCCAAGCCGGATCAAAAGATCAAGGTCGTGTTAAGGTGGGTAATCTAACAGATGCCCAAGTAACAGATATCGCCACTCGCAAGATGGAAGATCTAAACTGCTACACTGTCGATCAAGCCAAAAAAACCGTTATGGGTACAGCCAAAAGTATGGGAGTAACTATCTCTAACTAATTCCCAATCCGAGTTTAAACATATTTTTTAATCTAACTTTCAGTCTTCTGGAGGTTTTTTTATAGGTGGTTTTTTTTGTTGAATTAACGAACCTGTCTAGTTAATCCACCTACCCCACATCACAACCGTAACTTTATTCCTGCAAGCAAGGTCATAGCCTCTAAACTCTCTACCAGTCTTTCA
>JAYWGL010000004.1:0-11265 GCA_043778275.1 Minisyncoccota bacterium | reverse complement strand
ATCTAGCAAAGTACTATAATGATAAAATTGACTTTACAGATAACTTGATTAGAGAAGTATTAAGATTGACTAAGTGGGAGGTTGGTTAGCTATAAAATTTTCACCGCTTGCCACAAAAAAATTAATATTATCGAAATCATTAGATAGAGCAAGGTGTATCAAATCGGATGAAATATCAGAAGCATAGATTTTACCAGCTCCAGCTTTGATAAGATTTTTGTCTAAATAACCGTTTCCAGAACCTATATCGTAGATAATTTTTCCGTTTAGATCTCCTATCATTTCATACAACTTTGGATCTATGCTGTGTTTATGAGTAAAATCGCCATCGTTACCCATTTGGGTGTTGTAACTTTGGGCAATTTGATTAAACGAGGTATTGTTAGTCATAACCTGATTATATTCTAAAAAGTCGAACTGGTCTAATACCGCCCAACATTATAAGCGATGAAGGATAGGTTTCGCTCGGCAAGAATCTTGGGGTCTAGTTGCCTGATTGTCCCAGAGGCTACATTGCGAGAGTTGGCAAATTGACCCTCAGATCCTGTTTTCCCCATTTTACCAATTAACTTACCTTCCAGAATCCCTTGATTAAGTATCTGAAAATTTTCTTGTGTCATAAAAATCTCCCCTCGGATTTCGATGGATTCCTTAGATGGGATAGAGTTTGGGACGCTCTGAATATGCATTATATTGGCGGTAACATCTTCACCCTCGTATCCGTCACCTCGTGTTACTCCACGAATCAATAACCCCTCTTGATAAATTAACGAAATTGCCAAACCATCAATTTTTGGCTCGCAGATAAACTCAGTTGTATTAGAGTCTATAATTTCTTGATTCTCGGTATTTTTACTAGAGTAATTAGAGTTTCGGTCATTCCAATCAATCAATTCGTCGAAGTCAAAAATATCATTGAGAGAGAGCATTCGATTTTTATGTTTGAATTTATTAAAGCCTTTTGAAACCCCTCCAGCTATTGTATAATTAGGGCTATTTATACTAATTTTGGTTGAGTTAAGGGCTTCGTATTGAGTAATTTTATGCTTAAGATTGTCCAATGCCGATTCACTAATTACCTCCGTATTTTCAATGTGTACCTGAGTTCTATATTGATTTACAATTGGGATTAATTCTAAGTATTCTTGATCTGTGAGCATAGTTAAAAATAGTTTTATAAGGTTTTTCGTTGTTCGTCTAACAATTTACTATTGGCTAAATACCTGAGGTATAGAGAGTAGAACTCAGCCCCGAGTCTTAGCCCCCCTACCAAGAGGATATACAAGATTATTTTCCAAACTTGATCCAAAAAAATACTATTCTTCATTGGGAAAAAAAGTATAATCGGAGTCAAAAGAGCTGGAAACATAAGGCGAATTAGAACTGTCATTAATATATCGTAAAGATCCTCAAATAAGTTAAGAGGGTTAAGATAGTAAGTGATTACCTCAATAAGATTGACTAAAAAGGTTTTTAAGCTAGCTGAAATTGTAAATAGCTTTATAACAAAAATTCCCAAAAAATAACTAATTTTTCTAGGTGCTCGCTGTAAGAAGCGAAAGGTTTTTTTTAGACCTAGCCAAATAAAAGCCAAGGGGGAAAGTAAAGGGTTATTAAGAATCAGATTATACTCTTTTTCATCTTCTTGGTTCTCAACTTCTAACAGCTTGCTCTCATATTCGTGGAAGGCATTCGTGCTTTTATCTAGTGCTATTAGAAATTCATCTACCTTAGTGTTAGTAGATTTATGATTAAATTCAGTATCATTTGTTGTAATTTGCTCAGTTGAAGGAGTGGGTTTAGGAGGTATCCATTGAAGGCTTGAAGCCAAAAATTCTATAACTACATTAATCAGTACCCAAAAAATATTCACAACCAGCATTATTAATAATGAAATATAGCCATAATTACCAGCTGTGAGGTATTTTTGTATGTATTCAAAATAGGTTTTTTGACCGTAGAAATTGACATCTGCAACCGTTATAAAGCTAATTGCAGCTAAAAACCCACATCCTGCCAAAAATAACAAATACACTTTTAATTTATGGGCATTTTTTGGTGCTGAAATTAGATCTATAGCACTTGTTTTTTTTATACTACCAGGTAACGAATTAATTCTGTAGCTAAAGTCATTCAATTGCGGTTGTGAATCTTCATCTTTATGATGCATAGTAAAAAAATCTTAAATAATTTGATTTAAAATAGTGGCTATATAGTAATGATCAGAACCATGAAGATTAGTCGATACCTGAGATCTTTTTGCTGTTAACTTGTTATCTATAAGAATATGATCTAATTGTAAGCGAAACTTTGGGTAAGTAATTTTTTTGTAAAGGAGATTTTTTAGCCCGAATTTATTAAAAATTTTTTCAAATTTTCCTCTTTCTAGTGCTAGATAATCTGTTAATCCAAAGTTAAAAGCCCAGCCGATAAATATATTAAGAAGTGGATTAGCAAAAATATTAAAATCTCCGCATATAACATTAGGTATGTGATTACTTAGATTGGATAGAGTGTTGTAAAACTCTTCTTGTCGTCTTTTGGCTCCTGTTGCTACCTCGAGATGAAGATTAATCACCCGAAGGATAAAGTCATCTTGAATAACCAGATCGACGAAATGAAATTCACGGGGTTCTCGTATTCCATTATGCCTGGCGAGTAGTGAACCAACTTTTTTATTGTGGATCTGGGAGGTATAGTTATGGAGTATTTTTGATTTACTTAATATAACTAGATAGGCTACGAACGATTTCTTCCATTTAAAATCTTGGCATGACTCTACCTCGTAAATTGATTGATCATTTTTGAGATAATCTAGGAGTTTTGGACTAACTTCTTGTAAACATATAATATCAGGATCTTCCAAACCTAACATAGTCTCAAACGATTTAATCTGATCTTTATTGTCTTTATAGATATTCCATGATACGCACTTGAGCATGTCTATATAATGTCGATAAAATATGACAATGTCAAGTTTATAGCTTCATTATGAGCTTTTTCCAATAAAAAAATCTACTACAATTAAGTAATAGATAATTTTGGTTTTAGTAAAATTTGATGTATCTAGTTAAAATTACTTAAGAATCTTAACTACAACTCCAGCTCCAATTGTTCGACCGCCTTCTCGTACGGCAAATCTCATCCCTTCTTCCATCGCAATTGGTTTTTCAAGGATGATACTCATTCCAACATTAACATCTCCTGGAAGTACCATCTGCTTGCTCTTGTCAGTAAAGTTAATTGTACCAGTAACGTCAGTTGTTCGGAAGTAGAACTGTGGTTTGTACCCTGGCATAATCGCTGAGTGTCGACCACCTTCTTCTTTCTTAAGAATATACATTTCACATTCGAATTCAGTATGAGGGGTGATGGACTTAACCTTAGCTAATACTTGACCTCTTTGAATTTGATCTTTGCTGATACCACGAAGTAGTACACCAGCGTTATCTCCAGCCTCTCCTCGATCCAGTTGCTTTTTAAACATCTCAACTCCAGTTACAACTGTTTCTTGAGTATCTCGGAGACCTACAATTTCAACTTTATCGTTGATATTTACAGCCCCTCGTTCAATACGACCAGTAGCTACTGTACCTCGACCTGTAATTGTGAATACATCTTCAACAGCCATTAGAAAAGGTTTATCAACTTCTCGTACTGGATCTGCAATATAAGTGTCTAATGTATCTAGAAGTTCTTGAATTTTAGATTCCCAAGCAGCATCTCCTTCAAGTGCTTTTAGGGCTGATCCTTCGATAATCGGGGTGTTAGCTCCGTCAAATCCATTCTTTGTTAGAAGATCTCGGATATCTTCGACAACTAATTCTACCATTTCTTTGTCATCTACCATATCACACTTGTTTAAGAAAACAACGATATTAGGTACACCTACTTGTTTTGCAAGTAAAATGTGTTCTCGAGTCTGAGGCATTGGTCCATCAGTTGCAGCTACTACTAGAATTGCTGCATCCATTTGAGCCGCTCCAGTAATCATGTTTTTTACATAATCAGCGTGTCCTGGACAATCAACGTGTGCATAATGTCGGGTTGCTGTTTCGTATTCTACGTGAGCAGTATTAATTGTAATACCCCGGGCTTTTTCTTCTGGAGCTGAGTCGATAGAAGCGAAATCTCGCGCTTGGGCATTACCGTTCTTTGCAGAAAATGCACAGATAGCAGCTGTTAAGGTAGTTTTACCATGATCAACGTGACCAATGGTTCCTACGTTTACGTGGGTTTTTGATCGGTTATATGTTGCTTGAGCCATAAATTTTTTAACTTATATTTTATTAATCTTTATTTAATTTTAGCAATGAGCTAGTAACGGAATTATTATATAAAAAGTAAATCCTTGTCAAGAAACCCCGAACTCGAAATAAAAATGGAAAGTTAGAACTTGACAGCTTTTTAAAAACTGTTCTAGATTAGGTTAAAAGATTGTAAATCCTGAACGAAATTATGTCCAAAATTAATCAAATTATCGACGAACTAAAAACATTAAGTTTATTAGAAGCAAGTGAACTAGTCAAAGCAATTGAAGAAACTTTCAATGTGTCTGCCGCTGCTCCTACTGCCGCTGCCGCTGCTCCTACTGCCGCTGCCGTTGTTGTAGAAGAGGCAACTGAATTCGACGTTGTTGTCGAATCAGTCCCAGCTGACAAGAAAATAGCCATCATCAAGATTGTTAAAGAAAAGAAGGCTATTGGACTTGGAGAAGCTAAAACTATGGTTGAAAGTGCACCATTCACAATTGCTGAAAAAGTTAACAAGGCTGATGCAACTGCTCTTAAGGAAGAGTTATCTGGAGCTGGGGCAAGTGTTACTCTTAAGTAATTAAGAATAAGATTTCAGATCTCAAAAATCAAAAAATAAACCATTTCAATTCTGAGTGGTTTTTTTGTATCTAAATTTGATGCATTTTTTACTATGCAATTTTACCAAAAACTTCTTGAGCTAATCATACCTGCCAATTATGTACTTACTAGTGCAGATCTACAAAAGGATTACACGCCCTTTATAAAGAGCTCAAGTACAAACTCGCTTCAACTAATCTGGGTAGCCACCGAATACACCTCTGATATAAAAGATATAATTAACCGTGCTAAGACTAAGGGTTGCTATGATCTTATTGATCCTCTAGTGGAGAATCTCATCATACAAATAGCCAACGACACTCCTTGTAAAAATCCAAATAACCAGGAAATTTTAACGCTGCAAGATATATGGCCCACTACTATCAGTTTTGTCCCTCCTGATCCTGTTCGCTATAGGTTAAGAGGTTATCACCTTCCAATTATAATTGCCAAAAAAGTAGCCAAAGCTCTTAAATCCAGCTATATTCCTTTAGTCAAAAAACACGAAGGCACCCAATCTCAATCTGAGCTAAATCGTTCTGTCAGGCTCACAAATTTAGAAAATAAATTTCAATCAATTGAAGAAAATATGTCCATACCAAAACTGATTACTGACCCAATAATTTGGTTAATTGATGATATATCGACAACTGGATCAACTCTTATTGAAGTGGCTAACACCATAAAAAAACAACTCCCAAATTGTACTATTTATGGAATTGTCTTGAGTGGCGGAGCTGACGATTAGCTGAATTAGCTCTAATCTTTGTATTCAGTGTAATTGTTGAGGTATTTAGCAATTTCGAGATTAGTTTCACTTTTTCCAATAACGCCAGTAACTTGATTAACATTTTTTATCCACTGACCCTTCTTAAATTTTTGCATATTTTCAAAAAAGTCCTGTATTTCTTTGATAAGATGATTTGGTATATCATTAATATCCTGATAATGAGCAAAGTGTGGGTCATCAACGCAAACAGCTAATATTTTAGAATCCGTTTCCCCACTATCAACCATATTCATCATACCAATGGCGCGACAACGAACAACTGTAGATGGTGGAACGGAGTTATTGATAAAAACTAAAGCATCAAGAGCGTCTCCATCTTCCGCTTTTGTAGATGGTATAAAGCCATAATTAGCTGGGTAAAAAACTGATCCATACAAAACTCGATCCAAGAAAGTTGCACCTGTGAGTGGGTCGATCTCATATTTGTTTTGGGATCCTTTTGGGATTTCGATTACTACATTGAATTCGTCAACGGTTCCGGAAGGTAAAAAATATAAGTTTTGAGAAAAAGACATAATAAAAAATTGTTTTAACGATAAAAAAATCCACTTTTGGTGGTTTCATTTAAAATAATTGGGGCGAACGACGGGAATCGGACCCGCGGCATCTGGTACCACAAACCAGCGCTCTACCACTGAGCTACGACCGCCATAATTAAATTAATAAAATCTAATATTGCACCTATTGTCAAATTTTTCAGCTCTCTAGCTCCTTTAACTCTTTGAATAATTTTGTTTTTGGGTTAATTGTAGATTTTATATAATCAATAGTTTCATACCAGTATTCGCTAATCTCCCCACTATCCCGCCACAAAATTAGTAATTTTAGAACTTCTTCTTTTTGATTATTAGGGATAAAAGCTACCCATTGTAGGAGTTGATTTTTTATATTTTTATCTATTTGATCACGATGCTGAGATGGAAGTATTTTTATTAAGTTAATCAACTTTTCCGGATCAATAGATTCTAAATTGCTAAGAAGCCAACTATAATTACTAATGGTGACGCTAAATTGATACAATTTTTGGAAAATTTCTGCCCTTGTACTAGTTCTACTCTTTAGAATTTGATATTCATTTAGTATTTTATCTTTTGTTAATTGATCTGAGTTAGATGTTATTTGATTTAATATATCTTCATTAATTTTTTTGAATTGACTATATCCAGAATCAACCCTTACCTCAAAAATTTCCTTAACAAGGTATAACCAATTATATTCTGAAATAAGCCCGATTTTAGCCTTCCATAATGCCCACCAGAAACTTGGATCTATTTTGATAGTATCTAGTATAATTTTTATGACTTTTTTTTCAGACTCATATATTTTGAGATGTCTTTGGATAATCACACCTAAATCATCAAAGAATTTAATTTTACCCCCGTCGTCTAATTCTCTAAGTGATGTGGTAATTCTTGATAATAGAGATAACTGCCCTGGGTTATATGAACTGGCAATAAGCCCATCGAACTGATTAAGTAAATTGTTGACAATTTGAGTCGAGTTAACTTGGTTATACAAATTTATAAAAGAAACTTGACCTACCGATATATCTGAGCGAACAACCTGCTGTTGAATTTCCCAATCTAGTTTACTGGCTACTGCGGCTAAGTGACGACAAATACCAGCCTCTTGGAAATAGGGACAATTACATTTAGATAATTCTTGCCAAATAATGTATGTTTTATCCCAATTTTCACGATTCAATAATTGATGTGTCAACGGGATTATAACTGCATAATTATGAACTCCATCCGTGACCTTAGTTTTTTGCCAACCCGCAATTGCCAAATTGGTTAATTTTTGGACGCCGCCATCCAAAAAGATTTTTTGACCACGCTTAATTATACTTGCATCAATGTAGTTATTAAGTTGATCAAGATAAGAAAACATATAAAAAATATATAAGAATCTAGTTAGGCAATTTTTTAACTTAAAACTTGTTTTTTCTCGACCTCTGTCAATACAATCTTTATACCAGAGCGATAAAGTTGAAATTGCCGCCTTAAAAAGTTTTCCAAAAATTTAATATAATTTCTATCAATACTACTTTTGGACTTTAAAAGCATTTCAAAAGTGTGCGGATTATTACCCTTGTATAGTAAATCATATATAACTGGTTTTTTCTCGGTACGCAGTTTTTTTGGCGGTTTATTTTTCATCAAGTAATTAAAAATTGTTCTCATTTGAGCTTCTGGGATAGATTGGTGCTTCTCCTCAATCGCTTCATCAATAGTGCTCCATATCAAATTCATCCCTTGTTTTTCTATTGCTGAGACCCAGATAAAATCTTTAACTTTTAGGAAGAAAAATCGCCTATAAAACTGTCTTTCGAATTCTTTTTTTGATTGAAGATCGACTAAATCACTTTTATTAGCAACTACTATTATACTTCTGTTAGCTTCTTTAGCAATTCCAGCAACTACTTGATCTTGATGACTAAGGGGTTGAGACCCGTCAACGACTAAGCAGATAATATCGGACTGATAGGCTGTTTGGATGGTTTTAAAAACTGCAAAGTTTTCTGCCCCAAACTCTCGTTGACCTTTTCTTCTTATACCAGCTGAGTCAAGCAGGATATACTGTTTTGTAGTTTTTGACATAATACTGATATGTTGAATAGCAAATTAGTTTTTGTAAACTACATCCCTCGGAGTCTAGAAAAAAACTTACCCCAGGACACAAAATTTTTAAATTCGTCCCAAACAAAAAAGCAAGAAAAAGGAACTGTGATAAAAAAAAGATACTCCTCAAAAGGTAATCCTAAAAAACCAAATCCTAATATAAATTGATTATTAAATTGCCAATGTCCATTAGTCGTAGCATATATATCCCAAATCAAAAAAAATGTTGCCGTTATAATTAAAGCTATTACTAAATTTAGAAGTTTAGATTTTAATAGGTTTTTTGGATGAAAAAAAGTCAGCGTTAGTGTTGGTGTCGATACCAAAAGATTTACAATTAAATATTCCCAATGTGATAAAGTCATAAAGTTAATAATTAATAGCCTTAATTTTTTTATTTTTTGAATTCAACAAATTTTTTACTAAGTTGATAAATATATCGTCACCTGATTGAATTTGACCATTTTTTTCTGGGTGATATTGCAAGCCATAGATTAGTTTAGATCTATGACCAAAAATTTCCCACCCAGATTCTGATATACCAATCCCTATAAGATCAGAAGGGAGCTCTTGAATTACATATCGGTGCTCCTCCCATACTCCAAAAAAGTTTGAATGAGAATACTTCTGAAATACTGGATCTTCCGTGTCTAAAATTTTAATTTGATTAATACCTTTGATAATTTTTTTTGATTTAACAAGCAAAGCTCCGAAATTTTGAGCTATAATCTCCGCTCCGTAACAAATCCCTATAATAGGTATATTGGAATTATTAATAATTTCTAACTGCCTCGTAAAACTTGTTTCTAGAGCCATTTCAAAGATAGGCGGAAGTTTACCTCCAGATAAAATAATAAGGTCAAAATTATTAATCACATTATCATCTAATCCGAATAAAATATCATAACTTATAAATGATGACCAGCAATTCAAATCCCCTTCTATCAACTGTCTTAATTTAGAAAGGTTTTTAGTATGATTATCTACTACAAGTATTTTTGGATCTGCCATTCTTAAAAGTTAAGATTAAATTTTTAGATTTTTTACACTAGCAATATTCTAATTATAAAAATAAAAAACACTGATTGGCAAATTGTTTGACAATTTAAAAAAAAACACCAAGGATATGTTAGTATAAAATAGCACCGCGGGGTGGAGCAATGGCAGCTTACTTGGCTCATAACCAAGAGATTCACGTTCGAATCGTGGCCCCGCCACCAATAATAATCATATTGGGTCTGTAGCTCAGTTGGTTAGAGCGCTGCCCTGTCACGGCAGAGGTCACGGGTTCGAGTCCCGCCAGTCCCGCCATAAAAAAAATTTTAGACCATACATAATTACCGTATGGTTTTTTTTGCGCCATTATTAATATCATTTTTATTAAAAATAAATGACTAATTTTTCTAATAATACAGTCGGAAGAAACGGAGAAAATATCTCCTTAATTCATTATCAAAATTTAGGATGGGAAACTGTGGCTAAAAATTTTCAATACTACCAAAAAGGTAGATCTGGTAGACGCTCTGAAATAGATATTATACTCAAAAAAGACAATGTCTTACTGATAGTAGAAGTAAAAACTAGGCGTACACAGTCTTTCGGCAGTGCAATAAACAGCATAACTAATTCTAAGCTATCTAATATTAAAAGTGGCTTGTCATATTTTTTGATCAAAAATCAAATTTATAAAAACTTTTTTATAAAACTAGATGTATTTTGCATTGACTCTGGAGAGGTATCTATCTATCCAATAAAAAGTATGTAAAACCCACTGCTTCAATATGCCTCGCAATAAAAAAAACCTCCTTAGTAATATGACCTCAATGAAAATTGGGGGAACTTTAAAACATGTGTTTTTTCCTAAGAATATTGATGAATTAGCTATGAACCTGCGAACTATATATGAGCAAGGTTATAATTTTTATGTATTAGGCGGGGGGACAAATACTATTTTGGGGAATCAGTTTGATGATAATTCGTCTATTATCAATCTTCGAGATATAAAAAAAGTTACTTTTTCTGAAAGTTCTAGCAAAAGATACCAAGAAAAATCTTTTGGATATATGCAAGTAGATCCTGGAGCTGACCTACAAAATATTGTTAACACAGCCTATTCCAAACACTTAGCCAAGTTTGGTCAGCTTAACAGAATCCCAGGTTCTATAGGTGGCGCTATTTACGGTAATGCTGGGGCATATGGCGTAGAAATTGGCGAATTAGTGGAAAAAATAACAGTAATAAATCTGAAAACTTTTTTTCACCTATGTCAAATCGCTCAGACTAATAATCAGATTAGTACAAATATAATATTAAGAAATAGTTTACAAGTATTTAATAAAAAGCAATCACAATTTAGTTATCGAAATTCAATATTCAAAAGTGCAAAACACGAGTTTTTGATAGTACAAGCTCGATTAAAATCAGCTAAACTCTCTAAAAAAGACTTTATTATTGAACTCGAAAACTCATATCATACAATTGCAAAGATTCGAGATTTAAACTACCCAAAAAACCTAAAGAGCCCGGGTTCTACTTTTAAAAATATTGCAATAAATGATATATCCCAAAAATCCTTAGGGCTTATTGATAAAAATTGGATTTATAAAAATAAAATACCTGTCGCAAAGCTTCTGAATACTTGCGACACTGTTAACCAACCTATAAACGGTGTAAAGATGAAAGATAATCATTGCAACATATTAACAAATCAAAATTCCAAAAATACACCCAGTACAATTGAAGATGTCTATAACTATCTGGGTCAAATTAAAAATGAAGTCGCACAAAAATATCAAATTATACTCGAAGAAGAAATACGATTAGTCGATAAATTTGATTCAGTTAGTGATATAGTGATTGGCTAATATTAGCCTGTAGTTGATAAAGCTAGTTTTTTTATACCCTTCCATTCCAATCCAAAGTGCAACACTAAATATTCCAAAGTGCAACAACTGGTAAGATTGTAGTCTTTTGTCAGTTGCCTTGGGTAATTCACTTCTTT
>JAYWGL010000003.1:0-3765 GCA_043778275.1 Minisyncoccota bacterium | reverse complement strand
TCTAGCAAAGTACTATAATGATAAAATTGACTTTACAGATAACTTGATTAGAGAAGTATTAAGATTGACTAAGTGGGAGGTTGGTTAGCTATAATATACTTTGTTGTATTTGATAATCATAGTTCACATCTGAACCGTGGGATGTAGTCAGCATATTTACAGATGTAATTATGCGATTATATTCATTTGAGTAATCTTGTATTTCAGATGTTCCGTCCTGATTTTCGTGCAGCCAAGTTATTTCCATGGAACGGTTAGTCTCAGTTTTGATGATCCAACCTTTTAAAAACGAAGACAGAATTCTACCTTCTAGAGCTTCAGGTCGTCTTGATATCTTTAATAACATAAATTGATTATTTAACCCCCTCAACCCACTCTTTCAACTCCCCTAACCCGACTTTAACACTCTCGCCGTTATACTCGATACTGACTTGGTTGGACTCGACATCTTGACCGCCGACTACCATTAGCATTGGGATTTTGTCATTTTTGGATTCTTTGATTTTTTTGCCTAGGGACTCGCTTCGACTATCGACACTGTAGCGGATTTCGTTGTATTTTAGCGGTTGCATTAGGATGGCATTGTCCAGAACATCTGTAATTTTTTTAACGTGGTCTAAGACCTGATCGTTGATTGTGAGGATTCTAATCTGTTCAGGAGCCAGCCAAAACGGGAACTTACCAGTGTAATGCTCAATCATAACCCCCATAAACCGCTCAGCCGAACCAGCGATAGCTCTATGCACGACAACAGGACGCTCTTTCTCTCCAGTCTCATTAGTAAAGCTAAGATCAAATCTCTCAGGCAAATTAAAATCAATCTGGATTGTCGATAACTGTTGCTGGCGACCGAGGCAATCCTCAAACATAAAGTCAAGCTTAGGACCGTAAAAAGCCGCCTCACCTTCTACAATCTTGTAGGGGATTTCGTGTTTAACCGCGGCAAGCCTTAAGGACTCTTCCGCAATTTTCCACATATCGTCGCTCCCGAGCCAATTGTCAGTTTTGTCCCGTACTGACAATGAGACCCATTTTGGAGCCATCCCGAAGGTTGCCATAAACTCTTTGATAATCCCGACAATTGTATCAACTTCGTCTGTTAGTTGATTGAGCCTTGCGAACAAATGTCCGTCATCTTGAGTAATGTTGCGTACCCGAGTTAAGCCTGATAATTGCCCAGTCTTCTCATCTCGATAGACAGTCGCATGCTCGAAGTACCGTATCGGCATATCCCGATAACTGAATTGATTATCAGCGAATAATTGCATGTGATGAGGGCAGTTCATCGGCTTAAGATAGAAGTTCTCCTTAGAAGTACCGCCATAAACCGAGAACATATCATCTAGATAATGCTTAGCGTGTCCCGAGGTCTGATATAAAACTTCTTTTGCCATATGTGGAGTCCAGACTTCTTGATATTTGTGATTTTTGTGGAGTTGCCAGAGATAATTCTGGATTAGCTTTCGGATTGTTTGCCCTTTTGGTTGCATCATCGCAAGCCCAGCTCCGACTAACTCAGATATACTAAACCACTTATGCTGAGTATTAAGTAAGCGATGATCTCGCCTCTTTGCTTCCTCGCGATCATTAATAAACTTCTCCAGCTCTTCAGGTGTATCATAAACAAGTGCATAAAGGCGTTGCATATTAACCCCTCGCTCTTGATCTCCTCGCCAGTACGAAGCAGAGAACTTGTCCAGCTTGAAGCCGCAATTCTTTAATTCGTCTATCAACTCGATATGAGGCCCTTTACATAGATCAGTAAAGATTGTCTCCTCAGTTTTGTTATCGATAATTGAGTAGGTAGTTATGGCTGGAAGATTCCTAGCCTCGATTAAATTAAAAATTACTTCCAGATAGTCTTGTTCATTATTGGCCTTGATTAAAAGGTTGGTTGGGATTTCATTAACTCCTTGAGGCTGGTCGATTCCACCATATTCAAATTTTTCTGTATCAATACCGAAAAGTGCTTTTACCCCGATAACTGTTAATTCATTAGTTCTTGAAAGTTGCAATTCTGGCTTCTTTATAAATTCTAAAATTTTGATTAAATCAGCTTTGGTGACTGTATTGCCCAGCTCAACGGACGTGACTTTGGCAAGCTCCAAAATATTATTATGGAAAGTCTCAAAAGCATTATTAAAGGGCAGTTCGAATCCAGATGTAATTGCCATTGCCGAGTAGTAATTAAGATAATGGATTAATTGCTCAATAGGTCGAAAAGGAGTTTCTTCCCAAGGAGTTTCAAATAATATCTTAGATTTCAAACTAAATAAATAGTCTTTGTAGTCTGTTGTACTATTGCTACCTAAATCGCTTCTCTCCTCCTCACTTAGACTTGTCGTCCCCTTATCTCTCAAACTCTCTAGTAATTCGACTTTGAGCGGTTGGTTCTGCTCGGTGAAATATTCTATTGCTTGAGCTAATTCTAGTTCTTTTCGCTCGAATCTTAAATCTTTTTTTATCAGATCTCGAATTATTTTTTCGATTTTTTTTAGATCTTCTGGGACAAGATTACGCGGTAAGATAAAATCATAATAACAGCCATTTTCGATGACAGGCCCTACGCCGAATTGGATAGTTGACTTTATTGAACTTGTATCTAAGTTATTCTCCTTGGCTTCGATAAAAGCTTCTTGCCGAAAATATATTTCAACCGCCGCCGCCATTAGATGGGCGAAAGAATGTCGTTTTGTATCAAGTTCTAAGTTATTTGTATTGCTGTTTATGGACATAAGCTATGATTTATTTTCGGGTCTTTTTTAACTATGTACTTATTTCAATCTATAGATACATTTTGGTCAATAAATTTTTAGTTTTACTACCCCATTTTCACTCTTTATTTGATCTTACCTTCTACAAATTCCTTAATAGCGTGAATATCTGACTCAGTTAAAGAGTGATTATTATCATAAAAAGTAGAATTAGGGTCTTGCCAGACTATAATCTTGGTTCGCTCGGTGAGGATTTTGGACATAATTCAATACTTTTACATTTACTTTTTCTTAACTTCTTCCTCAATATAACTTTTAACCCAACTTAGATGAGATAAAATAACTTCTAGATCTTCTAAATCTGTTGAATCAAGTGAAGCTAATTCGGTAAACTCCCGACCGTTCATTGCTACAAAATACCAGAATTGACCGACGATATACAGTCCGTAAATTTTAGGGTTATGATTAATTTCTTGAGCAACTAGCATTTCACCCAATAGCTGTGGAAAAGGGTCACCCGACGGGTTTTTGGCTTTTTTAAACTCCTGAATAAAGAATTAAGGATTGCGAGGTTCATACCTACCTTTGGCAATAATAAAATCTACAATTCCAGACATTTCAACACCATCTACAGTTGCAGCAATTGAACGCTCAGCAAAGGAGTTGTATTCCTCACCTTGAAGATCAGCTAGATCTAGGATTAAAGAAAGATACTTTATTACAAGCTCTTGTTCGTTCCAGTACTGAATTTGATGTTCAGCCTTGGCGATTAATTTACTAAGATGACTCTTTTGATCAGCGGGGATTGGGAGTAACCCAAAGGCTAGATCATTGCGAGACTTGAGCCCAAAGGTATCAGCCATGTCTTGCATGTTAAGACTAGAGAAGTTATTAGGTGAGGTTAGGGAAATTGGCATAAGATATTTGCAAACTTATATAAGTGAAATTAATATTATTGGCATTGCTTAAAACTTATAGAACCGTTTAAGTTTCTACATGTCAGAGAATACAACAATAAAATGTCCTAAATGTGGTAGTATAAATTATATGA
>JAYWGL010000002.1:0-11366 GCA_043778275.1 Minisyncoccota bacterium | reverse complement strand
CCTTTCATACTTGTTTATAGTTATACATATTTATTGATTTAATTCAACATCTTATTTAGAAGAGAATTATATGTATACTATAATGGTATTGGGTTACTACAATCTTACCAGTTGTTGCACTTTGGAATATTTAGTGTTGCACTTTGGATTGGAATGGAAGATTGGTAGCTTGACAAACCCTGATTATAATTGTGCTCGCACTCAAGACTTTCTTAAAGCTCTGGGAATAAATATGAAAGAGGCTCAAAACCCTCTTAAAATCTCAGAAACCTTTGCAAATCTGTACCAGACTCTAACGCCTTATCAGCGATATCCCATAAGTCCAAAATTTGCAGAGACCCTTCTCAAACAACTCTGTACCTATGGGGGTGAGGAAGGAATAAAGCAGGTGAAAGGAGTTATGGAAGATCTTTCGATAGGAATTTTTTTCAAAGAATAAAAACGCGAGGGGAGATGAAAACATTTCCCTTAGCACTACCATTAATTCCAACTCTAAAGGTTGGTTTTTTGTTGGCTTGACAGCTTATCTCTGTAAGTTTAAGTTTGATTTATATGGATATTAATATAATCGCACTTGTTTTTTCTATTGCCAGTCTTGGGCTGGGGTTGTATATTATTAGTATTCTTAATCGGATTCTAGTTAGCCAGGGGCAGTTAGATACTCAGAGTATCTCTCAAGAGGTCTTAATTGGGCTACTTAATCAAGTCAACAGCCTCCAGGACAGACAATCTAATCAACTGAATAATAATCATAATAAGTTAATTGAGGTCTTTCATAATAAGAGTCAAGAATCCCAAATCCAGATCCAATCCAAGCTGGATCAAAGCCTGAATAGCCTGCTTAATTCTACCCAGCAAGAACTCGAGAAGATTAATCTAATCACCAAGAATCAATTAGAGATCATCAATCACGATGTCCAAAAACGCCTTGACGAGAACTTCGCTCGTAATATCCAATCTTTTGATAAAGTTAGCCAAAACCTGGGGGAACTAGGGCAAAAAGCTCAATCTATGATTGACTCGACCAAGAGTATTGATAGGCTTAACGCTATTTTTAGCCGAACTAGCTCTAAGTCTTTTGGGAGCTTTGCCGAAGATTATCTTGAGAGTATGCTTCGCGATCACTTGACGCTTAGTAGCTGGGACAAGCAAGTCTCTATCCCTGGGACTTCTGACAAGATTGATTTTGTGATAACGCTTGGGGATCAGCGAATTGGGATTGATTCTAAGTTTCCACTGACCAAGTATGAAGATATTCTTAGTAGTCCCGATAGCGATAATCACAAAAAGCTTCTTAGAACTGCTATCCTAACAATGGCAAAAGATATGTCACTGAAGTATTACAAGCACAATTTTTTGGCTAAGATTATGCTGTATATTCCTAGTGATTCTATCTATCTTATCTGCCTAGAAGATCAAGAATTCCACCGCAAACTTAATAGTTACAAAATCAGTCTAGTCTCGCCCAATACGCTCTACCCGCAACTAGTCTTTATAAAATCCTACCAATTCAACATTACAGTAAGTAATAATGCCCAAAAAATTATTGACGGGCTAAAAGAGATTAGTCGCAACATCAAAAGTTTTCGGGATGAATATACCAAGCTAGGAGACAAACTAAGGCTAGCTAGTCAAAATTATGAAGCCTCTACAAGAAGCCTCGGGCAAATAGAAAATAGTATCCTTCTATTAGAAGACCGATAACTTACTAATGTGGAACATCGCCACCGAACCCTTTATCCAATATTTATCATTCTTAACAAGTATCTCTATTGATCCCTCTCGACTAATATGAGATCCTTGGCTTATTACATAATGAGGCTTGGCTTTGAGTAGATGATTATAAAGTGCAAATTCTACTACGGAGGATTGAACTGAACCTGATTGGGGATCTTCTTTGATCCCGAGACCTGGGAAGCTGGCTCGAATTTCTATATCAAGCTTTCTGTGAAGGTAGTCTTTTTTATTTTCTAGGGCGTTGGAACAATTAACAAAAACAACTCCAAGGAGGTTACGCTCGTTGACGAAAGGTACATATTCCATCCGATCAAAGTTAAGTAACGCCAAGCTATCATGTTGAATGAAAATTGTTTCTAATTCCGAGCTAATCATTGCCTGATAAGGAGAGTTAATACTTACGCCAAACTTAGTCTGGAGATAAACTTTTTCTGAGACGGTCAGAGTAATTGGGTGGAGCTTAGGCATCATAGACTCAATTGTCACACTAATAGTACCGTTTCTAGATATGTCGAGAGTAGCTTCAAATGAACCTTGCTTGGTCTTAAGTACCCAGATTTTATTTTTTTTGTTAGATTCTAAGTAAGCGGCATACACGGTACCAAGGGCTAAATGCCCACAAAAATTAACCTCGGATCCGTTCATAGTAAAAAAAGCGGCATCCATTGTGGCAATTTTACCAAGTTGTATATTAGAGACAAAGGCGGTTTCGGGAAAACCGAGTTCTTGACTTAGTTTGAACATTAAATCATCTTTGAGTAGAATCTGACTAAAAATAACATTACCTGGGTTACCGCCAAACAATTTGTTATAAAAAGTATTTAGACGATAACAGGTTATTTCAGGTAGATTCTTGTACATATTAAAATTAATCTTAAAAATTTTCTTTTAAGCTTTGAGCCTAGAACCTATTACCAAAAAATTAAAATTAGTCAACCAATTAATTCTCAAATGTCTTATACTCAACTAACTATCTTGTCATTACTGTTATTAATATTAGCAGATCAAGCCATTTTTAAGACACGGGTTATTTTCACACCGCGTTTTGGCTGGTTTTTGTTAGTGGTTATATTACTTCAATTCGTAGTAGATAACTATCTTAACGGAAGGTGGCTGGCTAATAATCCCATTGTCGGCCCTTACAATCCCCAATTTTATAGCGGGATAAAGATCTGGCACACCCCGCTGGAAAATTTTGGTTTTGGGATTGCTCTTGTTGGGCTGAATGTAGTTATTTTTGAGTGGTTAGAGAGGCGATCAGCTCTGAAGCAATCTTCCCGCTAAAGATAGTTGGTGGAATTCCAGGACCAGGAACTGTCATTTGACCAGCGTAAATAAGATTACTGACTTTTTTGGAATAGATTTTCGGCTTAAAGATAGCTGTTTGATTCAGCGTGTTAGCCAGTCCGTACGCATTACCCTTATAAGAGTTATAATCCTCCTCAAAATTCTTAACAGAATAACTCTCTTTACAGATAATATGTGGCTTAATATCGAAGCCAACTCTTTGGCTAATGCGCTTTATAATTTGGCGATAGTAATTGTCTCTAATTTCTTCTGTATCACTTAGTCCTGGAGCAATTGGTATTAAGGCAAAGAGATTTTCACAGTTCTTGGGAGCTACAGTTCGATCCGTTTTTGAGGTTACGCTAAGGTAAAAGAGTGGGTCAATCGGGTATTCTGGGTTATCATATATCTGGGCGGCATGCTGATCAAAATCAGAATCAAAGAATAAGTTATGATGTTGTAAATTAGGCAAAATCTTATTAACCCCAATATAAAAAATTATAGCCGAAGGGGCAAGAACACGCTTATCCCAGTAATCTTCACTGTATAATCGATATCTAGGATCTAGAAGCGTCTGCTCGACATAATGATAATCAGCACCAGCCAGAACATAATCACAATTAAGATCATAAAAATCAGTGATACTCATCTTCCCAAAAATACCTTCGGGATCGTTTTCTTTTTGGTTGAAAAGCTCTTTGTTCAAACCTTTTGATACATCATGGACGAAGACTGAAGTTACAATACCATTTTCTACTTCTAATTTTTTGACTTGGCACTGCGTATAATACTTGACTCCTAGTTCTGTACCGAGGGATACCATGGCTTTGACGATTTCGTGCATCCCACCCATTGGATAACTTGTCCCATGTACAAGCATAGTATAAGCCATCATATTATAGAGATATGGCGTTTTGGCAGGGGTTGCCCCAAGAAATAGGGTTGGAAAATCTAATAAAGTTCTCAGAATAGGACTCTCAAATAATTTGTGGATCTTGGCTTGGTAACTGGTCAGCAAACCTCCCTTAAGAACCCCAAAAATAAACTCAGCGCTCATAAATTCCTTATAAGTTAGTGAGGGTCGCAGCATATAATCATTAACCGACTTAGAGTAAGTGAATTCTCCATCTTTTACCAATTCTAATAATTTACTAGCACCCTTCCCGTCAGGTTCATGAATATCAAAAAAATTCAAAATATCCTGAAAATTCGTTGGTAAATCTACCTGTACCTTGTCATTAAGAAACATTCTGAAAGCTGGTTCAAGCTTTTTCAGAACATAATAATCAGCTACAGTCTTACCAAAGTCCCCAAAAAATTTGTCCATAACTTCGGGCATCCAATACCAACTAGGACCCATATCAAAGGTAAATTTTGGAGTCTGTTCAGTTTTTTTATCCTTTGTCCCATTGTTTCCCTTACCGAAGATAATTAGATTGTCATTAGTGTCAAAATACCCAGGAATAGGTATGTCCATACTACGAGCCCGCCCGCCCAGATCGGCATTTTTTTCTAAGACAGTGACATCATGTCCGTCTCGCGCAAGATAGCAAGCAGCAGAGAGCGAGGCGAATCCACTGCCAATAATTATTATTTTACTCATTGTATTCTGGTGTTTTATTTTTTGCAAAGTCTTACTTTGATCTATAGATTTAGAATTAGCCTTGTCTATTATCTTGTCAAGCAAATCAAACTTGAACTTGAAATAATCTAAAAAAAGATTTTAGCTCGATCTCTTATTTCTTTTTCGATAACTTCTTTTGGGCGACCGTATTTTTGCTTAATCATCTCGATGATTTCTTGGCGTTGCTTTTCCCCCGCTTGCTTGAGTTCTGGCGATTGGATAACCTTCATATATTCGGGGTAGTAAGCGGCAATATTGAATGGAGCTGATTGATTATCAGCTAGTAAACAGACGGCATTAAAGGTACGCGAGGCTGGTTTTGCTATATCTTGAGCTGTCAATGGGTAAAAATCTGCTTCTAAATATTTGGCATCATCGGCTCCACAGCGAAAAATGAATTTGGTCGCGCAATTAGCCATAATTGAGTCCTTGATTTTTTCCGAACCATCGACAACTACTTGCTTAATATATTGGTGAGCTAGATAGAACCCTACTTTATACTTACGGACTTCTTCTAAACCTTTTGGAATTGCATCGAACAAAAAATTCTGCATCTCATCAATATAAACAAAAAATGGTGGACGCTCACTTGGTAGGGCTTTTTTGCTAGAACCATCTTCACTAAAGACCAGTCCATCAGCTCGCCCCATACCAGCAGCAAGAAGCCCACCAACTAAAACCATACCAATAAGATATGCCGACTCTTCCCCGATTAGCCCCTTAGAAAGTGATACAAGAACAATTTTGTTATTATCCATAGCTTCACGAAAGTTAATGACCGAGGAGTTTTGCCCAACCATCGGACGGATAAAATCATTATTAATAAAGGGTGATAGCTTAGAAGTTATATAAGGTACCATATTCTCAAGACTGGCATCTCCACCTGCCTTAGTAGCTTCTTTCTCCCAAAAATCAACTACTTCAGGTTCATTGCACATCGCAAGCTTAAAGGCTCGAAAATCGTCATCAGTCAAAACCTTGGAAATCTCCATCAAGGTTGCTCCTGACTCTTTATGCCCCATTACTAGTCTCATCGAATTTTTCATATAATTCTCGAACATTGGACCTCCCGTTTTTTTTAGATCATATAGTTTATCCCAGATACTAAAAAGTGTATTGATCAAAAGGGTTTTTTGCTCTGGCTTTCGCGGATCGAATTCAAGCATATTTAGAGCAAGGGGTCTATCGGTGATCGCAGGGCTGAAGTAAATTACATCCTTGATTCGCTCTGGTGGGAGGCGGCGAAGTATATCATCAACTGTTTCACCGTGAGGATCAACCACGCAGACGCCGTGCCCCATCGCAATATCTTGGAGGACAATCTCACCCATCGTAACTGATTTTCCTGATCCAGAACCACCAAGACTGTAGATATGCCTAAATCTATCCTCAGTCGTCATATAAATATCCTTAGTAACACCTCGGGCTGAAGCCCTTCCTACATAAAGAGTGTCCGCGGATTTTTCTGGGATATTTAGGGGGATTGGTGGTCTTCGCCCTGCTAACCACTTTATCGAGGCGGTCTCTACTTGCCATGATGGAAGGTGCCAAATGGAGTTAATTTCTTCAGTATTGATAATCTTTGTCGGGTCAAAGCTCTGAGCTCTAGTTATAAAATTATATATAAGCTGCTTAGTATTGGTCTTAGATTTCTTAAAACTATTAAAGGGTCGAAAATCAAAAATCTGAAAACTTGGTATAATATTATTAACAATTTTTTTGGCTTGATCTACTGTTGACGCTGAGCCAACGATCCGAATAGTAAAATAATAACCGGGTTTGCTGGCTTTTTCCTCTAGTTTTTTGATCATTTCTTGTTGTTGAGGCGTTAGACTAATTTGGGACTTTTTTCCTGATAAATCGATATCTCGCTCACTTTTTGGCTTTTTAGCTTCATCTTTGCTCGGACCTTTCAGGGCGCTAAACACATTTCCAAAAAACTTAAAAAACTCTTTCCAAAAATTAAATTCAGGATAAAGAATATCTTTTGGATTCTGCCCTTGTTGGATTTTTAGGGCTAGGAGTTGAGCTTTTTTTTGCCATGAGCCTCCCTTAACTGGAGTCAAAACTATCTGAATAGCAGCGGTTTCATCAACGGTCAAACCACTGAGAGCGTTAGTTAGAACATTGAGAGGCTCTACATCCAAGTTTTTATAAGTTCGAAAAGGTAGTTCGAATCTAGTTGTCAGAGTTAGCTCTTCACCGTAAGCTTGAGATCCAGGAGCAAAGAGGCTGGTTTTATCCAGTCTTGTGATATGAGCCCCAGAATAAATCGCTACAATTTGACGCTCTAAGACATCCACTGTTTTCTTGGAACATACTACCCAAAAACGAATCTCTTGCTTTATATTCACAATCTCCAAACTAAAAGTCTCCGAACCAAATATCCAGGACTTCCAATCTTTTTTGGCGTACTCTGCCATAACCAGGAAAATCTGTTCGCAAATGGCTAGCGATTCTTTTGAGTCTTTTGTCGCGGTGTTACCGTGGGCTTTTTGGACTTGCTCTGAGGTTTCTCTTGGGACTTGGATCTCGAGAATAATTTTATCTTTCCATTTGACTACTTTTGAAGTGCGATAAACGAAGTATCTAAAAATTCTTATTCCAACGGCAAAAACCCCAACTAAAATTAAGATAACATAAATCAAACTTAAAATAGAACCAGAAGGTAGAAAGCTTGATACACCAGAATTAACACCACCAAAAATATTTCCAAAATCAGGTGCCGCCGTTCCATAATTAGGTAATAAAGTACTAGAACTAGCTTTTTGCTCCTCGTTAGCTCGTGTATTGGCCGAATTCTGATTATTTTTGGGAGTGCTATTGATTGGTTGACTCTTTGACTCACCGTTATTATTATAAAGATCTCCTGCCATTAGATTAATTTTTTGTAGTCTTTTGTTAATTAATCCCTAATGTAAACCTTTTTTGGATTTTTGTAAATATCTAAAGCTAGATATGTTTCGTAAGTGGTATTATACCAATAGTAAGCCCGTTGACCTTCTAGTTGATTTATGAAAAAATACTAATATGCTACTACCCAATCAATTAGAACTTAATAACTGGAAAAGATTTGAAAACCAAATATTGGATCTTAATTTTATCCCTATTAAAGACTCTAACGGGTTAATAATCACTGGGGCAAATGGCAGTGGCAAAACCTCAATCCTGGAAGCTTATTATAGTATCTTGACTTCAAAACCCTGGCCAGGGACTAAATTTACTCAAAGTCTCAAGCTTGGTAGTAATTACTTCGGGATTAGGACACCTGATAATCAGTGGGTTCTCAACGGACAAATAAGCCCACGCGGTCGAATACTGACCAAGTGGGAAAATCCAAGTCAACCCAATCCCAGGACAGCGGTTTTTTGGTATCAACCTAATTTTAATTATTGGCTAGGATTATCACGCAGCGATAAACTAAAAATTCTCGATATGCTAATCATTATGTCAGGTAATTCTAGCTACAGTCAATCGTTGACCGCCCTGAATCAATCTATAAAAGGCAAGCAAAATTTAATCAGCCAGCTAGAGGAAAACCCCCAGGTCGATACTATTATATTGAATCAGCTAAATAATTCTATTTTTCATCACTCATATCAAGTCTGGCTGGGTCGTAAAAACTTCTTTGATTCTATCTTAAATAACTCCCAGAATTACGCTCATTTAATCGAAACTGATATTGACAATCTAATTATCAGACGTGAATATAGTAATATCCTTGGTCGCCGCAGCCTAATCGACACTGATTTGCCAATAGAACCAACAAGCATCCAGTGGCAAAGCATCTGGAACAAAGAACAAGTTAGCGGTCAAGTACTTTATGGCGCCCATCGAGATAATTTTGACTTTGAGATTCAGGGGCAATCGCTAGATAACATCCTCTCAAGGGGAGAAAAAAGACTCTTTACTTTTTTTGTGATTCAACTCGCTACCAAAACTCTAAAAACCAAACACCCAAATCAAAAAATTATTTTTTTAGCCGACGATATCTTCAATGAGCTTGATGATAAGCGAAACGCACTTCTTTTTGGCGAGATTATAAGTTCTGTTGATTATTTTTTGATTACTTCGGCTCAGGTTATTAGCGGGCTTAAAAACTTTTCAAAAGAAATTCAAACGCTCTATATTTCAAAAATTACCCTAATCTGAGTACCATGACATTCGGTCTTCCAAGAATTAAAGACCGTTATAATCTGGATTATTACTTCGGGTTCTAGAGCTTTAATTAAATAACCAAAATTTTCAAATCGCACCTCAATCAATTGCAGTTTGTTTGTTGTCGTACAAAGTTCACCCAAAAGATCAAATAAAGCATCGAAGTTTTTGCCATAATAGTCAGGAAGCTCTAAAACCGCTTTAATTTGATTATGAAAATCAGTAAGATTGGCTATGGTTTTGCAGTTGATTTTGTAGTTCATATTTTAGTTTTTTTACTTAACAACCTATCGATCTTCTCTTCAAGTTGGTTAATCCTGGTCAAGATTTTTTGGTTTTCGTGTTCGGCTTTTATGTTGATTTCATAGTCTTTCTTAGCCTGTAGCCTATCTCGCTTGGTATCGCTATTTTGCGACATCATTATCATCGGAGCTGTGTAAGCTGCTTGAAATGACAAAATCAAGTTAAGCAAAATAAAGGGCGGCTTATCCCAAGCCAAAATCCCACTAGCGTTACAGCCAATCCAGATCAAGAGAATAAGTGATTGAATAAGCACAAAATTCCAACTTCCCATCGTCATCGCAACCTTATCAGCTAAGCGCTCCCCTATTGTTTTACTTGAAGACATAGTTGATTTTAGCAAGGATTTTATTCTTGGGCAAGAATGAGCCTAGACCCTACCTAAACCGCTTCAACAGCCATAGCTCAACTTGGGTAACATCGAAATAACCAGAATTAAGAACATAAGTCTCTACTATCTTATCCCAACCAGTAATTACACTAATACCAACGATTAGAAAAATTAGCCCCAAAGTTTTTTTGAAATAACCATCTGGCTTACTAAAAAATCCAAGCTTATTGATTAATTTTCGCCCAAGAAGAGCTACTGATAACATAACAAGAGCTAGCCCGATTGAATAGACCAAAATATAAATCAACCCTTCCAAAAAACTCACAGGCAATACCGTGGCAATTATGAGTGAATAAGTCGGGCTACAACTAGCAAAAACTGGACCAAGCGCAGCTCCAATTAGGAGAGAACCGAGCCGCCCTTTTTTCTTAGAGACTTTGGCTAGTACACCGTCGGATTTTCCACTAAGATTTAGATTAAAGGAAATTCTGTCCCAAAGATTAGGAAAAAGATAAATCAATCCGAAGATAATTACAATACCCCCAGAAAGCACTTTCCAAATACCGGGATCAAGATTGAGAAGTAAGGTACTAGCCTTGAGTAGAATCGTAAAAACAGTTATCGAGATAACTAGTCCTGCGGTAACCAAAAATGGCTTAGCTCGATTAGTACCGTCTATCGAACTCCCAATAATTATCGGGAGGAGTGGAAGTACACAAGGAGCAAGCACCGTTAGAATACCAGCAAGGAATGCCAGGAAAATTAAAGACATAGGTAGGAAATTAAGAAATTAAGTCTATTTTACGAAATTAACAATCGCTTCTAAGTTTTCTAGTCCGTTGGCTTTTTTGAGTAAGTTTCCGTCTTTATCAACTTTAACAAAGGTATGTTGCATTGTTACACCATATTTTTGCTTTAGACTTGTTTCTTTGTCGTAATCAGCACTTAAGACAGTTAGATTAGAAGGAATTTTATCAATTTTGCTATTGAGATCTTTTACTGTTGATTGGCAAGTTGGGCACCAAACCGCGTTGAAGAATAAGACTACACTACCATTTTCAGCATTTTTGAGAAAGTCGGAGGCGTATGGAAGATAAGAACCTTTTTTGGTCATGACAGTTTCTGCCTTAGACATCATGTCATCACTTTTGATCATTGTAGTTTCTGATTTGGACATCATAGCCTCGCTTTTTGTCATTGTGGATTCTTCTGTTTTTTTCATCATCGCAACTTTTTCGTCAGATTTTTTTTGTTCGGTTCTGGTATTTTCACTATTAATAGCGAAAGCTGAAATTCCAGCAATAAGTAAAACAGCGATGATAGTTGGGACGATTATTTTTTTGGAGAACATAATAGTTTGGGTTTAGATTGTGTTTAGATTTTTTGATACAGAAATACTATGAAAAATAAAAAGTATTCTGTCAAACCCTAGGGGGGTATAGCTTGACAATTATAAGACAAGCTGTTACTATATGAACATATGATCTTCAACAAAAAAACTAAAGCCCCAAAAATAGTCGGCAAGCATTTCACTCTTAATGACGAGGACAAAGCCAAGTCTCGCTTAGCGATTAACAAGATAATCGGACAGTTAGAAACCCTCAAGAACGATATAGAAACTGACAGCGCCTGCGATGACTCCTTAGTTCAGATCCTGGCGATTAAAGGCGGAGTAGAAAGCGTAGGTCGAAATCTAGTTGGCAAGGGCTTACTTGACTGTATTAACCAATACTCACGAGCAGAACTAGAATTAATCATAAAAAACCTATTTAAAATCAGTTAAACTAAACTTAAAAAAAATCCGTTGACCAAATATGTAAAACTAGTTATTATATAGCCCCAATTACGATATTCTAACTTGATTAAAAACAAACAACAAAATAGGGATATTACCCTATGACAAAACAGAACAATATCCCTAATATAGGA
>JAYWGL010000001.1:0-3791 GCA_043778275.1 Minisyncoccota bacterium | reverse complement strand
TAAAGATACCTACTCCAACTAGAAGCCTCTGGAAATTAATGACATTAGGTGATTTAGATAGCCAAATCCAGCTAAATAGTACGAGTAAAAGAGATATAACTAATAAATGGCTACCCCAAAATAATACAAAGGGATTAGAAAAGCTAGAAAAAAATACTGACATATTTAAATTGGGTTTAAATGAGATTTAGAAAGTAGGTATTCTAAATAAAAGATAGTTATATGAATAATGTCTAGTTTTAGAACTAATTCAATTGACGATTTACAAAAAATAATTTTAGCTATAAGAATAAGATTACATCCAAATACACCAATAGTATTTATTAATTTGTGAATTATCGATAATAATATGTCTTTTGATATCTCAGTCCTCAATCAAAATTTAGAATCTGCTAGCAACGCATCAGTTTTCGCTAGTTTAAGCGATTACCCTGTCAGAGAATTACTACTAGCCCAAGTTGTCCGTGCCGAGTTAAGTAACCTACGTGCAGGAAATGCCCACACCAAGATGCGTGGAGAAGTCCGAGGAGGAGGTAAAAAACCTTGGAAACAAAAAGGAACAGGTAGAGCTCGACACGGCTCATCACGATCCCCAATTTGGGTAGGTGGAGGAGTCACCTTTGGTCCTCGAAACACCACTAACTGGCACCAAAAAATTAATAAAAGCTCTCGTATCGCTGCTCTAAAATCAGTTATTAAGGATAAATTACTCAATAATGCCGTTGCGGAACTATCCTCAACCATTAGTTACGTTAAAACAAAAGATTTTACAGCTGGTTTAAATACTTTTTCAGCCACCAAAGGAATCAAGACTAATAAAATTGCCATTATCTATAATATTCAAGATAAAGATAATCTTAACGGGGTAGTTAATACGGATGTACAGTTATTTAATGTAAATAACCTAAAAATTAGCGAAATGGTCAACAGTCGATACTTCATCTTGACTGAGTCAGCTCGATCTTACCTAGAAAGTCGAATCGCTTAGATTGATTGATAATGTCTTTAGAAACATCTTTATTCTTGGTAATAATTTTTGTAACCTTCTTAGGAATTGTATTAATAGGATGGATGATTTGGTGGTACACAGTAATCAAAGGCTGGTTAAAACGATAATATGCTAAAACAAAATCGTAAAATAATCTTTGGAGTAGTTTGTTCTATTTTTTTGATCATGGCTCCTTTGATTATTCTAATTAGTCTGGGGTATAACTTTAATTCAGGAAAGCTAAAAAACTCTCTCCAGGTCAAAGTTGAGACTTATCCAATCAGTGCTAAGGTATTTCTCAACAATCGCATAACTAGCGCTAATACCCCGACAGATATTGCGATAACTCAGTCAGGTCAATCCAAGATAAATATAGTAAAAGAAGGTTATTTAGACGAGACCTTTTGGGTAAACTCCAGAGCCGGTCAGAATCTTAACACAAATTTAACTCAATTAAAACTTCTTCAAAGTAGCGGTAGGGTTATTTCTACTACTAATTCAGACCAAGAGTCAGTTACAATAGTCGATAATAATTTAGTCTGGGTAGAAAATAAGTCGGACGACCAGAAGCTTTATATCCAAAAGTTTAACGCAAATCAATTAAACAGTCAGCCAATCCAGATACAAGCAATTAATCAGTTACCAATTATCCAAAAAGCTAATTTAAAGTTTGAAGTAGTCGGTGAGGAAGCTTTTTTTGATAGCGGGAATCAGATTATTATCTTTTTATCAAAAGATACATGGAAAGCTATTAGTCTCGATAGTAGCCTTTCTGCAGAGACTCTTGCAATTAACCAAATCATTAAAAAAGCTGATCAGGTTGTCAGTTTGCTACAAGATATGATTTTAATCCGTGATACCAAAAATAATCTCTGGGAACTTAATTTAACAGAATCAAAAAATTATAAAATAAAACTTTTAGACCAGGGCATTAGTAATATATACTATAATGTAAAATCTAAAAACAGCTGGTTTCTAACTCAGGATAAATTATATAGAATCAACGGAACATCTTTCTCTAATCAAAATAACGTATTGTATTTACAAACACCAAAATTACTATTTACGGGCAGTGATAAATTAGAGTATTTAACAGTTAGTAACTTTATACAAGGTGTGATTATACAGGTTAATAATCAATTATACTACCACAATGACAGCTCAAAAAATAATCTCTCTGTTATAAGTAGTGATTTTAAGAATGTTATTAATCATACAATTTTCGAGGATACGCTTTTTTGGATTTCACAACTTCCAGAGTCTCAGGTATCGCTGCAATCGTGGAATTTTAATACTAATTATCAATCTAGATTAGGCAAATTTAAACCAAAGAATAAAGAAAAAATGACCTATAATGATATTTTTCTTGATTACTCAAGTAAATGGTCAAGACTTATAATTTTTGAAAACGATGTAGTCTCCAGTCTTTGGTATAACAAATCAAGTATAAACCATAATATTATAGATTACTCTTTGGTTCCTTGGGTTAATGATCAGTGCTATCCTAAGGTTGTTGAACAAAACGTTTTTTGTTTATTTCGTGGTTTAGTAGATAAGTCTAAAATTCAATTACAGGTTTATGAGAATAATAATTTATTCTAGTTCTTAAGAACTTCTAAGTTTGACAAAATCAATCAAAACTGTTTTTATATATAATATATACAATGAATACTGAGATCAAAAATTATGGCAAAGAACCAAGCTAAAATTACATATTATCCACAAGCCAAAGTAAAGTGTTTAAACTGCGGTAGTGAATACACAGTTGGAATGACACTCGAAACCCTAAATTTAGAAATTTGTGGTACTTGCCATCCATTCTACACAGGACAAGAAACTCTCGTTGATACAGCTGGACGTATCGAAAAATTCCAAAATCGAGTTGCTAAAATTACATCCTCAGTAAGCAATAAAAAAGCTAAGCAGCGAAAAATTAGAACTTCAGCTATTGAAATTAATTTTGGATCTGAGCCTTCAGAAGAGACATCTTCAACTCCTAGCACAGAAGAAATAGTCAATAACTAGTTAATAAAGACATTTAAATCATATTATAATTCATAACCTTTATGGCAACTAATCTCAAGAAAAATAAACCAATTGCTAAGCTATCAAAAAATTCTAAGCTTCGTAACAAATACCCAATCGTCAGAATCTGTTTAAGAGCTAATGCAAACAACAGTCTTGTAACTTTAACAGACCTTCAAGGTGAGGTCATTGCTTGGGCAACAGGAGGAAAAGCTGGTTTCAAAGGGTCAAAAAAAGCCACCCCTTTTGCATCCCAAAAAGTTACAGAAGAAATCATTGAAAAAGCTCGTTCAGTAGATGCTAATAGCGTACACTTAGTTATCCAAGGACACGGTATGGGTAGAGAGTCTTTCCTTAGAGCTATCCAAGCCTCAAACCTACAGATAGAATCAATCAAAGATAGAACAGAATTCCCACATGGAGGTGCTAAAAAAGCAAATAGAAGAAGAATCTAGTCTATTAGTCTAATTAAATAAAAAATTTACCACATTTATGTTAACCATCAAATTAAAACCACTAGGTAGAAAACGTGCACGAGTTTACAGAATCTCAGTTTTCAAAAAAACCACACATCCAACAAAAGGATCTGTCGAAGATATCGGAACCTACAATCCATACACTAAAGCCTTAACAGTCAATAAAGAGCTTCTAAATAAATACGTAAAATTAAACACTGAAATCTCTGAAACAGTTACAGGTTTACTAAAAAAGAATAATCTAATAAAGTAATAATTCATTAATAATATTACCAAAAAAAGATATATGAACTCACAAACCC